>JBGOUW010000197.1:0-8527 GCA_041477755.1 Binatia bacterium | reverse complement strand
GAGCGCATCGAGCTGGTCCAGGGTACGTGGCAGCGCGACCTCAACGCGCGGACCGCCGAGTTGCGCCAATCCGAATCGGCGCTCGAGATCGCTGAGCGTACGCTGGTCCGCGAGCAAGCGTTGGTGAAGACCGGCGCGAGCACGGCGCAGGTGCTCGATGACAACCGCTCGCGCGTCGATCAAGCGCGCAGCGCCCGCGACCGCGCTCGCGAGTTACTGGCCCGGGTGCAAGCGGAAGAACGCACCATCGCGGTGGCACGCCACGAACTGACCACATTCCAACAAAAGCGCGACCTCGCTCTCGCCCAAGCCAACGAGCTGCAGGTCACTCTCGCGAAATGCACCGTCCACGCGCCCGCTGTGCCGACGATCGGGCAGACCCAGTTCATCTGGCCGGGCGAGTTCGCGCAGCCGGGCAGCGCGCTCTTCGCGTTACTCGACCCGACCGACAAATACGTCCAGATCTACGTCCCGGTCTCCGACGTCAGCCGAATCAGTCTCGGGCAACGCGTCGCGATCGAACTCGACAGCCGACCCGGCCAACGCACGCCGGGCGAGGTGCGTTTCATCGCTGATACGGCGAATTTCACACCAGAGAAGATTGAAACCCGCAGCGATCGCATGGGCCAGGTCTATCGCGTGAAGATCCGCATTCTCGAAGGCGTCGAGCAGTTTCAACCCGGAACCGAAGGCAACGTTTACTTGTCCGCACCCGCCGCCTGAAGAACCGCCACGATGTCTACCGAGCCCGTGATTGAGCTGCGCGGACTGCGCAAACGTTACGGTGCCCGTCTGGCGTTGGACGGCGTGGACCTCACGCTTGCCGGACAGCAGATCGTCGGTGTTGTCGGACCCGACGGCGCTGGCAAGACGACGTTGATTCGGGCCCTCGCTGGACTGCTCAACGTCGAAGCCGAGACGGCGCGTGTCCTAGGCTTCGACGTGCGCAGCGACGTCACCGAACTGAAGGCGCAGACCGGCTACGTGCCGCAGAGCTTCGGGCTCCATCGCGATCTGTCGGTAATGGAGAATCTGCGCTTTACAGCGCGGCTGCAACGCCTCCGCGACCCAGAATTCACGAGCCGGGCAACCGATCTGTTGGCGCGCACCGGCCTCGCGCCCTTCGTAAACCGTGCGGCCGGCGCGCTCTCCGGTGGCATGAAGCAGAAACTCGCCATCGCGAACGCGTTGCTGCTTAAACCGGCGCTCCTCCTGTTGGACGAGCCGACCGCAGGCGTCGACGTACTGGCCCGCAGCGAAATATGGACGATGTTGGAGCACGAGCGCGACGCGGCGCTGATCCTCATCAGCACCAGCTACCTCGATGAAGCGGCGCGCTGCGATCGGCTGGTCTACCTCGACGCCGGTCGCGTGGTTGCCACCGGCACCCCCCGCGAACTGCGCGCCAGCGTTCCGTTGGAACTGTACCGCGCATGGGGTGACGATCCGCGCGCGATCGTACGTGCTGCGCGCAGCTTGCCCTACGTCGGCAGCGCACGGGCGACCGGTCGATTCGCGCGCATCGAAGTACCTAAGCACAGCGCGCCGGGAGACGCGCGCGTCCTGCGCGAGCTGATGGCCTTACCCGGCGTCCGTGTCCAATTCGCAGAGCATCTCCCGCTCGACATGGAATCCACGCTGCTGGCCCTTGCGCGCGGAGGTCCCTTATGACTCCGCCGATTATCCGCGCCCAGGGACTCACCAAGCGTTTCGGCGACTTCACCGCGGTGGACAATCTCTCCATCACGGTGCAGCCGGGCATGATCTTCGCGTTCCTCGGCGCCAATGGCTCAGGCAAGAGCACCACGATCCGCATGCTGATCGGCCTGCTGCAACCAACGGCTGGCACCATCGAAGTGGATGGCGTCGACGTTATCCGGCACGCCCGCCGGGTACGCGATCACATCGGCTACATGGGACAGAAGGTCAGCCTCTACGCCGGGCTGACGTTGCGCGAGAACGTCGAGTTCTATGCCGGGCTGTTCGATCTCTCCGGCCCCGAACTCGCGCAACGCTGGGGCGCGCTGCGCGAACGATTCTCGCTGGGCGACGCCGAAGGTGAGAAGTCCGAAGACCTACCCGCCGGCATCCGTCAGCGTGCCGGTCTCGCCCTCAGTACGCTGCACGCGCCGCGCGTGCTGTTTCTGGACGAGCCCACCGCCGGGGTCGATGTTCACAATCGCGGCCTGTTCTGGGAATTGATCCAAGACGAAGCGGCCGCGGGGGTCACCGTGTTCGTTACCACGCACTTCTTGGAAGAGGTCGACTATTGCGACTGGGTTTCCTTCATCGATGCCGGCAAGACGGTCGCCGACGCCGAACCAGAGGCGCTGCGCCAGCGCTACTCCGACGGCTATCAGATCACCATCGATCTCCCGCCGGCCGGTCGCGCCGCGGCGCAACAGACGCTGCAGGACGTGGGAGCACAGGTGCGCGTGACTGCCGAGGGGCTACGCGTCGTGGTCCCGACGCTGGAGCCGGCGTTTCTCGCGACACTCGACCGCATCGCGACCGAACGCACTGCGACGTCGGTCCACATCGAGCAACCAGCGATGACCGACGTGTTTCGGCGTGTGCTCGCCGACTCGGCACTCGATCTATGAACTGGCGCCGACTCCGAACACTCATGCGGCGCGAGGTGCTGGCCACCTTCCGTGATCCCTTTACGATGGCTGTCCTGATCACGGTGCCGTTGGCAGCCCTGCTTGCGTTCGGTTTCGTCCTCTCGACCGAAGTCCACAACCTCGCCCTCGGCGTGTACGACGCCGATCAATCCGCCGGCAGCCGGCGATTGGTCGCCGACCTCGCGAGCAAAGGCATCTTCGCCCCGCGCGCCTATGCCACCCGCGATGAACTCGAACATGCCCTCGTCGGAGGTGACATCAGTGCCGGCCTCATCATCCCCCCCGACTTCGATCGCGCGCAACGCGCCGCGGCGTCCGCAGTCGCCCCGCCAACGGTGCAGGTACTTTACGACGGTGCCGAGGCCGTGCTGGCCGGGAACGCGGAAGGCTTCTTACGCAGCATCGTTGCCGCTACCGGTGCACAACTAAGCGCGGAAACCCGCCCCAGTCGCCACGGCGCGTCGAGTGGTCACTTGCAGGTCGTTACCAACGCGCTGTTCAATCCGCGCCTCGACGGGCGGCCGTTCATGGTCGCCGGCACGTTCGGCTTTGTGTTGTCGTTTCTCACCACGCTGATTACGGCGGTGTCGATCGTGAACGAAAAGCTCACCGGCACCTTCGAGCAATTGCAGGTGACCCCTGCCACCTCGTTGGAGATCCTGCTCGGAAAGATTCTGCCGCTCGGCGCGGTGTTCGCGCTCGACGTGATTCTCATGGTCGTGGTCGCCGGCCTTGTCATTCACGTGTGGCCGAATGGCAGTGTGCTGTTCTTTGTACTGGTGTCGTCGTTCTACGTGCTGGTGTCGCTCGCGCTCGGGTTGATCATCTCGGCCACCTCGGCAACCGCGGCCGAGGCGGTGCAGAAGAGCGTGCTGTTCAGCATTCCACTGGTGCAACTCAGCGGCTTCGCGTTCCCGACGCGCAACATGCCGTGGCTGGTGCAATGGATCGCCGAGATCTTTCCCGCCACGCACTACATTCGGGTGAGTCGCGCGATCTACATCCGGGGCGAGGGACCATTGACGTTGCTTCCGGAGTTGGCGCTGCTGCTTCTCTTTGGCGCGCTCTTGATGGCATACGCGCTGCGGACCATTGAGGCTCGTTCATGATTTGCGAGGCGCGTTCATGACCCGCACGACGCACAGCTTTTGGCGCAACGTCGCCGCCGTCGCGTACAAGGAAGCGACCATCGTGCGCCACGACAAGGCCTTGCTCGCCACCGTGTTTGCACAGCCCGTCATGATGCTTTTGCTGTTCGGCATCGCCATCTCGAACAAACCGGCGAACGTGCCGTGGGCGGTCTTGGACCAGAGCCGCACCGCGGTCTCGCGCCGACTGATCGAAGCCGTGCAACACACAGGCTACTTTCTGCCGCGACGGATAGTGACGAGTTACGACGAGGGGGAAGCCATGCTTCGGCAAAACGCTGTGATGGCGTTCCTGGTGATTCCGGCCGATTTGCGGCGGACCGCGGAGCGCGGGGCTCCGCGCGTGCAATTGCTTCTCGATGGCAGCGATCCACTGACAGCTGCGCGGGTGGGAGGCTACATCGGACAAGTGGCAGCCACCTTCGAGCTGCAGGCGTCGTCCATCGGGTCGCACGTGGTCGATGCTCGGGTACGCTCCGCCGGCCTCATCGACGTGCGCCAGCGATTCTGGTTCAACCCCACGCTGCGCGACCGGGAGTTTTACCTCGCCGCACTCGCCGGGATGCTGCTGACCAACCTGTGCTTGTCTGCAACCAGCCTCGGGCTGGTGGGCGAACGCGAGAGCGGCACGTACGAGCAGATGCTCGCGCTTCCCACCACACCGACCGAGATCGTGCTCGGCAAGCTCGTGCCGTACGTCGGACTGAGCTATGGCGTGCTGCTCTTCGCCACGCTTGCCGCCGGAGTATTCTTCGGCATCTGGCCGCGCGGCAGTTGGTTCACGCTCCTGCTGGTCACCCTGCCCTTCGTGTTGGCGTCGCTGGCCATTGGGGTCTTTGTCTCGACGCTTGCACACACTTCGGCGCAGGCCGTGTTCATCACGGTGTTCTTCATTCTGCCGTCGTTCGTGCTGTCGGGCTCGATGTTGCCGTATCAATTGATGCCAGCAGGCATCCGCCACATCGGCGCGTTGTTGCCGTTGCGCTGGTATCAAATCGCGCTGCGCCGCATTGCCGCCCGCGGCGCCGGACTCGCGGATGTCGCGCTCCCGGTGCTGGCGCTGATCACGTTGTTTGCGGTGATTCTCGGCGGAATCCGATGGCGGATGAAGCCGCGGCTCGGCTAGCGTCGGGCACCCGCGCGTATCAACGTGCCGCCGCCCACCAGCGTCAACGCTACTAGCAGCACGATGAGCATCGCCGGCGAGAAGAGCGGTGACGGCACCGCCGAGAACGTCTCCAGCCGATCGAGGAATAGATCAGCGGCGTGCTGCGGAATGAACTCGACCAGGATGCTCCGAATGTGCCGCGGATTCACGCCAGCGAAGTTCTTGAACAGAAACTGCGACGGGGTCGGCGCAAATGCTTCGAAGTCTCCCGAATTGATCGTCTTCGCGAACACCGCACTATGCCCGGCTGTATCCTCGAGAGTGACGCGAAAGTCGAATGGAGCGGTGGCCAGGTCGGCTTCGAAGATGACGCTGATGCCGAGCGCGTTGCTGAGATCGACGTTGAGCCCGGTGCCATTGTTGTCATAGAGCAAGCCAAACGATCCTATCGCGGCGTCGGATTGCGCAACCTGGAAGAATCCAGCTGGCAGCGGGGCGACCCCGGCGGTAAATCGGGCTGAGCTGGCATCGCAGATTGCGGGGGACGTCAATGTGACCGTCAAAGTGCGGGAACCCCCGAGGACATCAGGCAACCCAGTATCAGTCTTGGTCAGGCTAGAGGTGCAGTCAGCCGAACATCCCTCCGCACAAACCCCGCAGGCAGATGCCGCACAGTCGTCAGTCGACCGGCTCACGTTGAACGGCGGCGGCGGTCCGATGAAACGCGTATTGATGGCGCTGCTGAATTGATCGACCACGGTCTCGATCGCAAGCGCCGGCGTGACCATGGCGAGCGTCAGCAGCGCTGCCACCACGATCAATTGTCTATCTCCCCTCATCGTCGTCCCCTCCGCCAGGACCCAGCGACTCGCCACTCAGCGTCACCCGGCGCTACTGACATGCAACGATGCGGCGGCAGTTGTCAAAGGCTTGGTTGATGGCCGCGACACCGGCGTTGACGTGGGATGGCGAAACACCCGTAGCGATCCCTTGCAACGATTCGTTCGCCAGGTTCACGACCGCCTCGACCGTCGTGCTGTTTGCCGCCACCGCTGCCGGAAGCATCCACGGCCCGGTAATCGCACTGGATGAATCGATGTCGTCGTCCGCGGTGCCGATGATACCGTCGGGTCCAGCGGTGAGGGCTTGCGTGCAGAATTCGCGCGCTGGCAAAACGAATGCGCTCAACCCATCAAACGCACCGCCACTATCCGACAGGTACACCGCCAAGGTGAGGGCCGCGGTCTCTCCGCTGAGGCTGCCGCCGCCGTCGTTGGTGATATCGCGCGCGGCGGCGAAGGCGTGGTCGCCGGCGAGCAACGCCTGCGGCGGCCCGTTAGTGGGTAGATACGCACTCAACGCGGCCACCGTGCCCACAGTGGTCGAACGGCCCACGCCGCCAATCGTCACCGGCAGGATCGCCGGATCGCGCGTGATGAAGCCGGTCGGTCCGTTCGCAACGCCGCTGCCCCATGCGGCTTGTGAAAGCGTGCAGAACTGTCGCCGAACAGAATCGATATGGTTCGCAGCGGACAGCTTGTGGGTCTGGGTGGGTGTAGGGGTAGCTGTCGGGGTGCTGAAGAAGACCCCTTCGATCCGTGCCCGTCGCGACATCTTCGCTGGCGTTGGAGTTGGCGTCCAAGCCGGCGTCGGCGTCGCTCCCCGCGGTGAGACCACTTCGAACAGAGCCGATTGCGCCAGCGAGCCGAGCGGCACGGCGCCACTGATTTCACACACACCAGGTCCATCGAACTCCCCGGCGCCGCTGCCGGTATAGAGCAGATAGTTTTCCTCGTCCTGCGTCAGCGTGCCGCAGCCCACGCCGGACGGATATAGATGACCGTAGATCAACCCATTGATGGTATTGACCGTCAAACCGTTGAGGCTGCTTCCGGCCGGGTTATTGTAGGCCAACGCACCAAGGACATCACCGGGTCCCGCGGCGGCGGCGGTCTTACCGTTCCACGCCGCGCTCAGTTCGGCCGAGGCAAGGAACTTGTCATCCGAGCCGCAGGTGCCGTCGCCATTGAGGATGTTGACCATCCGGTTAATGCACGTGGTCTGGCTCCACGTACCTGGGCAGGCGTAGTTCTGCGTGTGCTGAATGATCGCGTAGAACTGCGCGCTGGACATGTGAGAGCTGTAGTTCTTCCAGAAACCGGGACTCCGGAGGAACACCATGCATGGCACGGGCGTTGGCGTCGGCGTCGGCGTCGCTGTGGGGGTCGGGGTGATCGTCGGCGTGACGGTCGGCGTGCGCGTCGGCGTCGCGGTCGGGGAGATCGTCGGCGTCTGCGTCGGCGTGCTGGTCGGCGTGATCGTCGCCGTTCGGGTTGGCGTCGCCGTCGGTGTCGCGGTCGGTGAGATGGTTGGCGTGCGCGTCGGCGTGCTGGTCGGTGTGACCGTCGCCGTTCGAGTTGGCGTCGCCGTCGGCGTCGCGGTCGGCGAGATCGTCGGGGTGGGCGTCGGCGTCGCGGTCGCCGTCGTGGTCGGCGTGCGCGTCGGCGTGTCAGTCGGGCTTAGCGTCGGGGTGCTCGTCGGCGTCGCGGTCGGCGTGTTGGTTGGCGTCACGGTCGGCGTATTCGTCGGAGTCGCCGTCGGGGTATTCGTGGGTGTCCGCGTCGGTGTGTTGGTTGGCGTCACGGTCGGCGTGATCGTCGGGGTCTGAGATGGCGTACTGGTCGGCGTTGTCGTTGGGGTCACTGTCGGCGTCCGAGTCGGGGTGTTCGTCGGCGTCGCGGTCGGCGTCACCGTCGGTGTCTGCGTTGCGGTGTTTGTTGGCGTAGCTGTCGGTGTTGAGGTCGGTGTGTCCGTTGGCGTCCGAGTTGATGTACTTGTTGGCGTCGCGGTGGGCGTACTGGTCGGAGTGGCCGTTGGCGTGCTCGTCGGCGTTGAAGTCGGAGTCGCGGTCGGCGTGCTGGTCGGTGTAGCCGTTGGCGTACTGGTTGGTGTGCCTGTTGGGGTGTGCGTCGGCGTATTCGTCGGACTTGCCGTGGGTGTGTTCGTCGGGCTCGAGGTCGGCGTCGAAGTTGGTGTACCGGTCGGGGTTGCCGTCGGGGTACTCGTCGGCGTCGCGGTCGGCGTTGCGGTTGGTGTGCTGCTCGGTGTCGCGGTCGGTGTGTCGGTCGGCGTCGCCGTCGCTGTGCTGGTTGGCGTCGCCGTCGGGGTACTCGTCGGCGTTGCGGTTGGCGTTGCCGTTGGGGTCTGAGTCGGCGTGAAAGTCGACGTCGCCGTTGGCGTGCTGGTCGGGGTCACCGTTGGCGTGTTAGTGGGCGTCGCCGTCGGTGTCGAGGTCGGCGTGCGTGTCGGCGTCGCCGTTGGGGTCTGAGTCGGTGTAGAAGTCGGCGTTGCGGTCGGAGTATTCGTTGGCGTTGCCGTTGGTGTGTCAGTCGGCGTCGCGGTCGGCGTGGCGGTTGGCGTTGCCGTCGGCGTCTCCGTTGGTGTTGCCGTCGGCGTGCTGGTTGGTGTCGCCGTCGGGGTATTCGTCGGGGTCGCCGTCGGCGTGTCGGTTGGCGTTGCCGTCGGGGTGCTCGTCGGCGTTGCCGTCGGCGTCGCGGTCGGCGTTGCCGTCGGCGTACTTGTCGGTGTCGCTGTCGGAGTATCAGTTGCCGTTGCTGTCGGCGTGCTCGTCGGGGTCGCGGTCGGCG
>JBGOUW010000084.1:0-12627 GCA_041477755.1 Binatia bacterium | reverse complement strand
GGTCGCCGCGGCGCGATCGTTGCGGATCTGCAGTTGCGCGAACTGACACGCGACATGGAACGCAACGGTGTCGTGCAAACCGAAGCGAGCGACCTGCGGCGAGCGATACGACTCGCGCGTGCCGTGTCCAACCGCGTCGTGCAGACGATCAGGCATCACGTCGAGCCCGGCCGCCCGATACGCGAGCGCGAAGCGCTCGATCCACGGCTCGCCCGGTCCGTCGAGCGTCCCGCCGAAATCGAAGAGGATCGCACGCAGGCCGCTGAGCGACGATTGCATACGGCACCTAAATCAAGTCGGAGAAGGCGGTGCAAGTAACCCCAGCACACGCGCTGATGCAGCCAAGGCACGGCATACCGAGAGCTTTTGCAGCGACGCGCCGCGTTTAGTACACACACGACATGTCGTCGCTGCCGCTCGAAGGGTTGCGGATTCTTGCGTTCACGCAATTGGGCTCGGGGCCGTTTGCGATGACCCTGCTGGCGGATCTCGGCGCGGAGATCATCAAGGTCGAAGACCCGACGATTGGCGGCGATGAAGCCCGCAATGTGCCGCCGGGGGCGCGCGACGGCGACTCGGTCTATTTCCAATCGCTCAACCGCAACGCCAAATCGCTCACCCTCAATTTGCGCACAGCCGAGGGCCGGGCGCTGTTCCATCGACTCGTCCGCGTCTGCGACGCCGTGTACTCGAATCCGCGCGGCGATCTGCCGGCGAAGCTCGGGCTGGATTACGCCAGCCTCAAGCACATCAACCCGAAGATCGTCTGCTGCGCGCTCTCGGGCTTCGGGAAAACCGGGCCGATGCGCGCCGATCCCGGCTATGATTTTCTGCTGCAGGCGATGGCCGGATTCATGGACTTGACCGGCGAACCCGACGGACCGCCGACGCGCTGCGGCATCTCGATCGTCGACTTCGCCGGCGGCTTGATGTCCGCGGTCGGGCTGCTCGTGACCCTCTTGCGCGCCCGTACCACCGGACGCGGTGGCGACGTCGACGTCAGCTTGCTCGACACCGCCATGTCGATGCTCAACTACCTCGCGGTGTGGGTGCTGAATACCAATCTGAAGGTCGAGCGCCTCCCCGACAACGCGCATCAGACACTCGTGCCGTCACAACGCTTTGCGACCAAAGACGGCTACCTGGTCATCATGTGCATGAAGGAGAAGTTTTGGACGCGCCTCGCGGAGCGGATGGACCTCGCGCAGTTGCTCGACGATCCTCGGTTCCGTACGTTCGCCGACCGTTTCGCGCATCGCGACGAGCTGCTCCCATTGCTCACCAGTGTGATGTGCAGCAAGACCAACGCCGAGTGGGTCGCCCTGTTGCGCGGCCACGTGCCATGCGCGGCGGTGGCTACGATCGAAGAAGCGTTGCGCAACGAGCAGGTGCTGGCGCGCGAGATGGTGATCGACTACGAGCATCCGCGCTTCGGCACCGTGCGCCAGGTCGGCTGTCCGATCAAGATCGACGACATCCCGCCGCGCTACGGCCCCGCCTCGGCGCTCGGCGCGGATACGGATGACTTGCTGCGAACGTTGCTGAGCGCATCGTCGAGCGAGATCGCCGCGCTGCGAGCAGCCGGAGCGATCTGATCTGCCCTAACCCCCTAACAGCGTAACCCCTTAACCCCTTGTCGTATGGATCTGTCCTTCTCATCAGCCGAAGAAACATTCCGCACCGAGGTGCGCGCCTGGCTCGTGGCGAATCGGCCCACCAGCGAGAGCACGGAGTTCGCGACACTCGCGGACGAAGTCGCGTTCCTCGTCGAGTGGCAGAAGCGCTTGCACGGCGGTGGCTGGGTCGGCGTGCATTGGCCGAAGGCGTACGGCGGCCGCGGCGCGACGGTGATCGAGAACTATCTCTTCCAAGCCGAGATGGCGCGCGCCAAGGCGCCCGAGATCATCAACCGCATCGGCGTCAATCTCGTCGGCCCAACGTTGATCGCGCATGGCACTGACGCGCAGAAGCAGCGCTACCTTGCGAAGATTCTCGGCGCCGACGAGATCTGGTGCCAACTGTTCTCCGAGCCCAATGCGGGCTCTGACCTCACCGCGCTCCGTTGCAAAGCGGAACGCGACGGCGATCACTTCGTCGTCAACGGCCAGAAAGTGTGGACGAGCTACGCCCAATTCGCGCGCTGGGGTATCCTGCTCGCCCGCACGGATCCGACCGCGCCGAAGGCGAAGGGCATCAGTTTCTTGATCGTCGATATGCAGAGCCCCGGCGTGACCATCCGGCCGCTGAAGCAAATGACTGGCAGCGACGAGTTCAATGAGGTCTTCCTCGACAACGTCCGCATCCCGGCCGAAAACCTCGTCGGTGAGTTGAATCACGGGTGGGAAATCGCGCAGACCACGTTGAGTCACGAACGCGGCACTTCGGCGCGCCAGCTGGTCGTCCATCGCATGCTGCTCGATGAGCTGATCGCATTGGCGCGTACGCGCGCCGTCAACGGCGCGCGCGCGTCAGCGGATGTCAATCTCCGCCAACGCTTGGCGCAGGCAGTGATCGAAGTCGAGTTGGTGAAGCTGCACAACTGGCGCACCCTGACCAACCTGCTCCGCCACGGCAAACCTGGTCCGGAAAGTTCGCTGGTGAAGTTGTTCTGGAGCGAGATGAGCCAGCGCCTGCACGACACCGCGATGGATCTCCTCGGCGTCGACGCGCAACTCGTCACCGGCGATCCGCGGGCGATCGCCCACGGCCGCTGGCAGCGCTCGTATCTCTACTACCGCTCCGGGACGATCTTCGCCGGCACCTCCGAAATCCAGCGCAACATCATCGCCGAGCGCGTGTTGGGCCTGCCGCGTGCGAAGTGAAGAACGGCCTCAAGACCAAGATAGATTGGAACCGCCGATGGACGCCGATGCGCGCCGAAATAGGAGACTTGGCAAGCAGTGGGGCGATTCGCAAATCTCATTGAATCTGGAGATTTTGCACAAGAACGGGGTCCGTCATACCGGCGAAAGCCGGTATCCAGGCGGGGGCGCGGGGCTTGAGCCTGGATTCCGGCTTTCGCCGGAATGACGAGTGGGAGGCTCTTGTGTCGAATTCCGAATCAGTGTGCATCGGCGTGTATCGGCGGTTTCGTTCCTACGCACCACCCCGAAGTAGCCGACCTCCGCGTGCGTTGGTCTGCTCGCCCGCATCGATCAACACCTCACCGTTGACGATCACGTGCTCGACTCCGGTGGCGCGCTGGATCAACCGCGCGGCGCCCCCGGGGAGATCGTGTACGAGTTCGGTGCGCTCTAACCCAATGCGGGTTGGATCGAAGAGGACCACGTCCGCAGACCAACCGGCGCGCAACTCGCCGCGTTCGCGGATGCCATAGATGCGGGCGGGGATGCTGGTGATCAAGCGCACGGCGTCCTCGATCTTCAGCGCCCCAAGTTCGCGCACCCAGTGGGCGAGCAATGTACTCGTAAAGCCCTGATCAGCGAGCGTGTCGACATGCGCGCCGGCGTCGGAGAGGGCGAGAATGCCGGCTGGATGGCGGATGAGCTTGCCGACGATCGCTTCGTCGACGTTCATCACCGGAATGCCGAACTGACAGGCAAGATCGCTTTCGAGCGATAGATCCAAGAGGGTATCGATCGGATCAGTGCGACGTTGCGCACTGATCGCGGCGACCGAGCAATCGGTATACGACTGATGCGCGGCTAGTGGCGAGTAGCGGACGAACATCTGATCCCAACTCGGCGCCAGCGCGGCGACGTACGCACCCGACGGCGACATCAGGCGCAGCTCGTCACGGAATGCTTGGCTGGCAAAAAGCGTCTTGCGCTCGCCAGCGGGCTTCTCGATGATCGGGCGCCAGATGGGATTGTTCATCACGGCGATGCCGGCGGTGTCAAAACTGATGCGCACTTCGAGCGGCCGGCAGCCGACCTGCGGATACACCGGCACGCCATCGCGTTGTGCTGCGGCCGCTTCCTCGATCAACTCGAGACAGCCTTCGGGATCGAACGGGCTGTGCAACAACGGCGCCCACGTTACCGGCCGGCCGCTGGCACGCGCCAGCTCGCCGTAGAACGCTTGGTCTTCGCGCTTGCTCTCGGTCGAACCGATCAAGTGCAGTGGCGCGACTTCGATCAGGCCGCGGCCGAACTCGCGTAACACAGTCGCGAGCGCGCGGATCTCGTCGCGCGGCGCGACCCGGCTCGGCACCGGCGTGCCATCGCCAAAGAAGTGCGTCGGTGACTCCGATGTGGCGAAGCCGAAGGCGCCGGCCCGCAGCGCATCGCGCAGGACCTCGCGCATCCGTTCCAACTCGTCCGCCGTGGCGCCCCGCTCCGTAGCCGCTCCGCCCATGACCCAGTACCGGATCGCGCTGTGGCCGATCAGCGCCGCGACGTTGAGCCCCGGCCGATTGCGCTCGACCGCATCGAGATACTCGGGAAACGTCTCCCACTCCCAGCGAATGCCGGCGCGCAACGCTTCGGTCGGCATGCCTTCGACGAACAGCAGCATGCGCATGAGCAACTCGCGATCGCTCGGGCGACAGGGCGCGATGCTGAAGCCGCAATTGCCGACCACCACGGTCGTGACGCCGTGCCAACACGACGGCGTCAACGCGGGGTCCCACGAAAGTTGGCAATCGTAGTGCGTGTGCACGTCGATGAAACCCGGCGCCGCGACCAGACCGTCCGCATTGATGGTACGGCGCGCGGCGCCACCGAGGGCTGAACGGATCTCCGCGATGCGCCCGTCGCTGATTGCGACATCGCCGTGAAACGGCGGGGCACCGGTTCCGTCACAGATCTGCGCGCTGCGGATCAGCAAGTCGTACATGTCGGCTCCTTCGTCGCGACTGGTGTCGCCCTAGAGACCCATCGTTGTCAACAACTCGAACGGTTGGTTCACGGCGGAATACTCCGGCCGACAAAACACATCTGTCATCCTGACGGTGTCTGGAACGAGTCGCTACTGATCGCGCGCACGACTTGCTCGATATCGAGCACATGGATGCAGAAGCGGTCGGGGCCGCAGCGCTCGCATGGTGCGGGCGCCGTGATCACCTCGACGCGCAGCCCTTGCGGTGCCCACGTCGCCGCATCGCTGGCCGGACCGAAGAGCACCAGCGACGGCGTCCCAACCGCCGCAGCGAGGTGGCTGATGCCGGAATCGTTGCCGATATACCCTGAGGCGCGCTGCAGCAGCGCGGCGACTTTGCGAAGACTCGCATTGCGGATCAGCGACACCTCGCTCCACAGATTGACAGCGCGCTCGGTTTCCGCGGGACCGAGCAGAACGATCACGTCCGTTCCGCGCGATTGCAGCTGCCGCACCAGGTCGGGGAAGCCGTCCCAGTTCTTGCGTGGCGCGCCGCTGCCGGGATGGATCGCCACGAACCGGCCCGGCGCTTTCTGCCGGCACCACTCATCAGCCCAGGCTTCGTCGTCAGTGGTGATCCAGACGCGAGTCGGGGCCGGTGCCCGTCCGACGCAGCGCGCATAGTAGTCGGTCGCGTGCTCACCCGGCTGCATGCCCCGGAAGCGATGGATCTGCACCGCGCCGCCGGAAGCCGCAGCAAGCCGATCGGCAAACCGCGAATCGCCATAACCGCTCCACGAATGGGTGAGCGAGTGACCACCGAACAGCTTGCGCGTGTCGTTGCGCAGCGGTCCTGACGCAAACAGATCGGCAACCTCGCGACGGTGGATCGATGCGGTGCGAAGCGGCCCCGGCTCGACCAACTCGAGCGCGCTGGGGTTTGCCACCAGCAACACCTCGCCGTCCCTGCGCAACGCAAGGATGCTCGGCAAGGCGCAGAGGAGATCGCCGAGCGCGCCCGGGAACAGAACCAACAGACGCTGCGTGTTGTCTCGACCCATACGGACATCGACAGATACTGAATTGACTTGAAAATCCGCTGCCGATATCTTTACCGGGCTTCAGCAACGGCGCAAGATGGGGAAAATGGTAGCGAAGACTCCGATCGATTTGATCGGTGGCACCCCGGTGGTGCGGCTGAATCGGCTCGCCGGCCCGCGCGATGCCGAGGTGTGGGGCAAGCTCGAATCGGCGAATCCCGGCGGTAGCGTCAAGGATCGCATCTGTCTCAGCATGATCGAGGATGCGGAGCGCGAGGGCAGGCTGAAGCCGGGCGCGACGATCATCGAGCCGACGAGTGGCAACACCGGGATCGGGTTGGCACTGGTCGCCGCGGTGAAGGGCTACAAGCTGATCCTGACGATGCCCGATACCATGAGCGAGGAGCGGCGCAGCTTGCTGATCGCCTACGGCGCCGAGCTGATCCTCACGCCCGACAGCAAGGGCATGCACGCCGCGGTGCGCAAGGCGGAGGAACTGTTGCACGAGCATCCCGACTATTTCATGCCGCAGCAGTTCAGCAATCCGGCGAACCCCGAAGCCCACCGCCGCACGACGGCGCAAGAGCTGCTCCAGCAATTCGAGCGCATCGATGCGTTCGTCGCTGGTGTCGGCACCGGTGGGACGATCACCGGCGTCGGTGAGGTGCTGCGCGAGCGGATGCCGGGTGTGAAAGTGTATGCGGTAGAGCCGGCGGCGTCACCGGTGTTGTCGGGCGGCGAGCCGGGATTTCATAAAATTCAGGGCATCGGGGCAGGGTTCATTCCGGAGAACCTCAACCCGACCGTATATCATGAGGTGATCACCGTCAGCGACGAGGAGGCGGCGCGGTACACGCGTCGGCTCGCGCGCGAGGAGGGCTTGTTACTGGGGATCTCGTCGGGGGCCAACTGCTGCGCCGCATTGCGCGTGGCACGGGATCTCGGCCCGGGCAAAACGGTGGTCACGATTTTCTGCGACACCGGCGAACGCTATCTGACCACCGACATCTACCAGGCCGAAGGCATCTGATGGCGGCGACCACAGCGACCTCGCTCGAGGCCAAGCTCGATCACCTCCGCGACACCCTACGCGTGATGGTTCGCGTGCTGGTCGCCTACTCGGGTGGAGTCGATTCGACCTTCTTGTTGCGCGTGGCCGCAATGGAACTCGGCGCGAACGCGGTGGCCTTGACGACGCGCTCACCGACGGCGGCGGATGATGATTTCGATCTGGCCGTCATCCTCGCCCGCGAATTCGGCGTGCACCACATCGTGATCGACGCCAACGAGTTGGAGATTCCCGGCTACGCAGCGAATCCGACGAATCGCTGCTACTTCTGCAAGAGCAATCTGTACGAAATTTGCGCCGCCGAAGCGCCGAAGTTGGGGATTGCGCACATCATCGATGGCGCCAACCTTGACGACCTAGGCGACTACCGTCCGGGCCTCACGGCGGCGAGTGAGCACGAAATCCGCCATCCGCTGGTCGAAGCGGGATTGACCAAACAGGACATTCGCGACCTGAGCCATGCGCTGGGGTTGCCGACCTGGGACAAGCCGTCCAGTCCATGTCTGTCGTCGCGCTTTCCGTACGGCACGGTGATCACGATGGAGGCTCTTAAGCGCGTGGCGGGTGGCGAGCGATTGTTGCAACAACTCGGATTTCGGGAGTGCCGCGTGCGCTACCACGAGACCATCGCGCGCATCGAAGTGCCCGCGGCCGAGATCGCGCGCTTCGCCGAGATCAGCGTGCGCGACAGCGTCGTGCGCCAGTTCAAGGCGCTCGGGTTTCTCTACGTGACCCTCGATCTGCAGGGATTCCGCTCGGGCAGTCTCAACGAGGGACTCCGCGAGTCTGCAGGTACCACTCCGCCCAACGCAGATCGTCGGGCGTCGTAATCTTCAGATTCGCCGCGTCACTCATTACGACCTGCACCGGCAGGCCGAGGCGCTCGACCAGCGCCGCGTCGTCGGTTGCGATCACGCCGTCGCGGCGAGCACGAGCATGGGCGTCGCGCAGCAGAGCAGTGCGGAAAACTTGCGGCGTCTGCGCCAGCCATACCGTCGAGCGCGGCGGGGTTGCGTGCGCAAGGCGCTCGCCGTGGACCAACTTCACCGTATCGCGGCTTGGTATCGCCAACAGGGCGGCTCCAACCTCAGCCGCCGCCTCGATCGCTGCTTTGAAGGCCGCCGGCGACACGAACGGGCGGGCGCCATCGTGGACAGCAACAAGCTCAGCGTCGACTGAGACGGCGGCCAAACCCGCCGCCACCGAGTCTTGCCGTTCGGTACCGCCGATAGCGTGCTGGATCGGAACGGGCCATGGCCCCGACTCATCGAGTAGGATGCGGAACCGATCGACAGTTCCTTCGGCGACGACGACAACGATCTGATTGATCTGCATCACCTGCGAAACGGCTCGCAGCGTGTGGACGAGGATCGGTGTCCCGGCGAGCGGCAGAAAGACCTTGGGAAGCTCGGAGCCCATTCGGGCTCCCTGTCCGGCAGCGACGATGATTGCAGTGACCCTCATGACATCGACACAAAAAAAGAAGGGCCGGGGTTAGGCCCGGCCCTTCTTGGAATTCAATGAGCGCACCTGCTTAGTGCGCGAAGATGTCCCGTAGTTCTTCCATGATCTTCTCTTCCGGGTGGGCACGGGCAATCGATAGCTCCTTCACCAGCAAATTTCGCGCGGTGTCGAGCATCTTGCGTTCGCCAAACGACAGCTCCTTATCACCCTTCAAGACGAACAGATCACGGAGCACCTTGGCAATCTCCAGCACCGACCCGGTTTTGATCTTCTCCGTATACTCACGGTAGCGGCGGTTCCAGGTCTGTTGATCGATCTCCACACGCTTTTGGCGCAGGATCTTGTAGACCTTGCTCACCATGTCCTTGCCGATAATCCGCCGCAACCCCACCGATGCCACATTCTCGGTCGGAATCATGATGGTCATGTCGTTATCGAGGATCCGGAGCATGTAGAACGTTTTCTCGGTTCCCGAAATGTTGCGGAGCTGAATGCTCTGGATCACGCCAACCCCGTGAGCCGGGTAGACGACCTTCTCTCCGATCTTGAACATCGTCTGGACCTCCCTGGCTCCGAAAAGTATGCGATTATCGCATTTAGACACTCTTGGGTCAAACTAGCTGCCGGTGTCTGAATTCTCGCTAAGTCATTGTTTTCGTAGAAATTGATTCGATATGGAGAGCGGCATACTCCTGCCGGTCTGAGGGGTGTTGGAGCACGTCCATGGTACGCCAGTCCATGGTACGCGGGCAGGTTGGCGTCGATCACCACCAACTCGGGAGGTATCGAGCCCCTTGCCGGCCTTCGATCGGCCATGTAGAGGGGCGCAGTTTGAATTTGGGTGGGCAGGGGAATGCAGCGCTACGTCGCGTTCATCGTCCGACATCGGCTGGCCGTTGTCGTCGGGATACTCCTGATAACAGGGTTGCTCGCGGCGCAGCTTCGCAACGTTCACTTGGAGATCCGCCGGCGGGCTTCGCTGCCACAGGATCATCCGTACGTGAAGATCCAGAACCGGATCTCCGACCTCTTCGGCGGCGAAGCCATCGCGATCGTCGGCGTGATCGCCACCCGCGGCGACATCTACACGCCAGCCATACTCGGCAAGATCTACCGCATCACTCAGGGGCTCCACGCTATGGCCGGCGTGATCGAAACCAATCTGGTCAGCATCGCCGCGCCGAACGTCAAGGCGGTAGTGGCTGGAGCAGATGGGGGGATGGATATTCATCCGCTGATGCAAGCCCCACCGACGAGCGCCGAGGAAATCGCCGCGCTGCGGGCGGCAGTGCGGCAGGATCGGCTGTTCCGCGGCAACCTGGTATCGGCGGACGAAACCGCAACCGTGATCGTCGTCGAGTTCGATGATCGGCTAACCGACCCGATGATTGCCAAGCGCATCGAGGACATCGTCGGCCCCGAGCGCGACGATTCCGTGCGCATCGCCCTCGCTGGGGCTCCAATTTTACGTGCCGCGTTGGCGCACTACACCGCACTCATCGGCGTGTTGTTTCCAATCGCGGTACTGGTGATCGGACTGATTCACTACGAAGCCTTCCGCACGCTGCAAGCGATGTTTCTGCCGCTGGTCACCGCTCTCCTCAGCGTCATCTGGGCGCTTGGGATCATGGGGCTGAGCGGGCAGCCAATGGACACCTGGAGCGCGGTCACACCAGTAGTGATTTTGGCCGTGGCCGCCGGCCACGCCGTGCAGATCCTGAAGCGGTACTACGAAGAATACGCCCGGCTCGGCGATAGCGAGCAGGCGGTGATCCGGTCGGTGACCGCGGTCGGCCCGGTGATGCTCACGGCAGGGTTGATCGCCTCGGCGGGATTCGGCTCGCTCATGACCTTTGGGGTCACCAGCGTCCGCGTGTTCGGTTTGCTGCTCGCCTCCGGCATCCTGAGCGCCCTGATCATCGAGATGACGTTTACGCCCGCCTGCCGCTGCTTGCTGCCGGCGCCGAAGCGCCGCGAAACTCAACGCGAGAGCCAATCCCGCTGGCTCGATCGCGCGCTCGACGCACTCGCCGACGTCGTGGTCGCTCGACCCCGCACCATCTTGCTGAGCGCGGCCGTGATCGTCGCGGTGTCGGTCGTCGGCGCGCTGGCAATCCAGACCGACAACAGTTTCCGCTTCTGGTTCTCGCCATCGACGCTGGTACGGCAGGACGACGCGCTGCTGAACGAAAAGCTGCCCGGCACCGCCTCGGTACGCATCCTGGTCGAGGGCGAGCGGGAAAACGTGATGCAGGACCCGGCGGTGCTCCGGGCAATCAGCGATCTCGAGCAGTTTATGGAGGCCGACGGAACCGTCGGCGGCGTGACCTCGATTGCCGATCACGTCAAGCGCATGCACCAGGCGATGAACAACGGCGACTCCGCGTTCTATGCAATCCCCGACAACTCGCGGCTCATCGCCCAGTATCTCTTCTTGTACGGCTCCGCTGCCGGCCCCGAAGGGCTGAGCGGGTTCGTCGACGCGAACTATCAGCGCACCGTCATCCGCGGCTTGAGCAAAACCGATGGCGCCGCCTTCTCTCGTGATCTCATCGCCCGGCTGCAACGCTTCGCCAGCGAACGATTCCAAGGCTTGCCGGTAACGGTCGAGATTGCGGGCGGGACCATCGGTGTGCAGACCGCGATGAACGACGTCGTCGTGCACGAGAAGATCGTCAACATGGTGCAAGTGAGCGCCATCATCTTCGTCCTCTCCGCGCTCGTGTTGCGGTCGTTCGTCGGTGGCGTGTTTGTGCTAATGCCACTGGCGATCGCGGTAGCGGTCAACCTCGGGGTGATGGGCTGGGCGCATGTTTGGCTCGACATGACCTCGGCGGCCATCACGTCGATGGGCGTCAGCATCGGTGCCGACTTCGCGATCTACCTCATCTTTCGCATTCGTGAAGAGTTGCGTATCCGCGAAGGCTTGCGCATCCGTGAAGAGCGGGCGACTACCGGCACCATCGAGGCCGCGGTCCGCGCCAGCTTGCACTCCTCCGGTAAGGCGATCTTCTTCGTATCGTCGGCGGTCGCGCTCGGTTACCTGGTGTTGCCGTTCGCCGGCTTCAGCATCTGGACCCGCCTCGGCATTCTGACCGCGATCATCGTATCCGTCAGCGCCTTGGCCACGCTGACAGTGATCCCCGCGCTCGCGTTGGTGTTGAAACCAAGATTCCTCGAACGCGCAGCCATGCCTGCAGTGGCAACTGAGCCGCCGCGGCGCATAGCGGCCGGCTGACTTCTAGTCCCACCGACTACGCCCCGTCCGATTTCCCTGTCCACGACTGCAGGGTGCCAACGATCGGTAGCACCCTGCTACCTCGGCCGCCGCATGACGGAGCACGCCGAGGCCGCTCAACGCGAACGCGGCGGTTTCAGTATCGACTATTGGACGAAGATGATCGGGGTTGGGGTAGACGAATGAGGAGCGATCGTGACCGGTGAGCACTCCGCAACGCTTCACGCAACGAGTGACCGCACTCGCTCCACCAGCCAGTCGACGCGGTCCTTACCCCAGAAGCGCTCGCCCAAAGGCTTGCCAGAGCCATCGCAACTGACAACCCATGTCGGTACGCCAGGGCAGGCATCGCGATCGAACGCGGCCAGCGCGGTGTAGACCGAGCGTCCCGCCTCTTCCGAATGCGTCCGATTTAGCAACCCGTCGGCGTCGAGTCCGGCCGCTACCGCGGCGTGACGCACGACGGCGTCGTCGTTGACATCGAGTCCCTCGACCCACGCGGCGCGGAACAGCGCGCGATCGAACTCGGCCTCCTTGCCGGTGCCGAGCGACGCGTAGTACGCCCGCGCCGGCAATTCTTCGCGGGCGTGGGACGATTGGCGCCAGCGGGCCGCGCGCTCGTCGAACACACCGCGCGCGAGCAGGTGCAACTCAACGCCGTGGTGCTGCGCCCAGCGCACGCAATCTTCGCGATGATACGAAGTCTGCGCCGGAGTCTCCTTGCCGCCGACCAGATCGGCGACCTTGACGCCGCGATCCTTCGGGATGCAGATCGGGCGGCGCTCGACAATGACGGGGAGATTCGCCAACGCGCGCTCCGCCAGCAACACGCCGAGGTAGGCGTTAGGTGA
The DNA here is from genome assembly GCA_041477755.1 of Binatia bacterium. Classification (GTDB taxonomy): domain Bacteria; phylum Desulfobacterota; class Binatia; order HRBIN30; family JACQVA1; genus JACOST01. The sequence goes on along the minus strand of JBGOUW010000084.1, from coordinate 186 downwards.
GTGATAGATCGTGTAGCTGACGATCGTGATCATCGGTCGCTCATCCGGTCTCAGTCCCATCGCCTATCCAGGCTCATCCCAGTGATGCATGCGGTGCCGGCGCTGCTCGCGGAAATTGGTGACCTCCAAGCGGATGCCGTCAGGGTCGGCAAAGAAGGTGGCGAAGTAGTCGGGTGCGTACTCGGG
>JBGOUW010000650.1:0-2661 GCA_041477755.1 Binatia bacterium | reverse complement strand
TCAACACCGTTATCATCGCCGAGCAATCGGCGCCGACGTTCACGGAGACGCCCACCGCGACGATTGATCCCACTCCCACCGAGACTCCGACACCGACCGCCACTGCGTCGCCGACGGACACGCCCACCGCGACACCCACCGAAACGATAACTGCAACCCCAACCCCAACTGCAACCGATACGTCGACAACAACGCCGCCGTCGACCCCCACGGACACTCGTACGCTGACGCCGACCGAGACGTTGAAGCCAACCGAGACGCCGACCTCACCGCCGCCATGCGTCGGCGACTGCGACGGGTCACTGACGGTGACGGTCGACGAACTCGTGCGAGGTGTGCGGATCGCCCTCGACGAGGCACCACTGAGCAACTGCCCGGAGTTCGACGCGGACCACAGTCAATCGGTCACCGTCGAAGAACTCGTGCAAGCCGAGAGCAATGCGCTCGACAGGTGCGGCCCGTAGTCTCTGCCCGGTTCGTAGGAATCACGACTCACCAGTCACGACTCACGATCACGTTGTCCCGCGCCGACCCCTCTCGACGAAACGCCTCGCTCATGAAATGAGAGGGCCCATGTCTACCGATACGCTCTTTCGATCGAAGTATGGTCCGTGGGCGCTGGTCGCCGGGGCTGCCGTTGGTCTCGGGGCGGAGTACGCACGGCAGATTGCCGCGCACGGGCTCAACCTCATGTTGCTCGACCGCGACGGCGCCCTGTTGCGTGCGACCGCGGATGAGATTCAGTCGCGCTACGGCGTGAAGACCAAAGCGGTCACCGTCGATCTCGCTCGCTCCGATCTCGTCGATGTGCTGCGTCCGCAAGTGGCGGATGTTGAAGTCGGTCTGGTCGTCTACAACGCCGCGGTCGGCACGGTCGCGCCGTTTCTCGAAATCCAGCCGGCGCACTTCGAGATGATGGTGGACGTCAACTGTTGCGGGCCGCTGCGCCTCGCGCACGCATTTCTGCCGGCGATGGTCCGCCGTGGGCGTGGTGGTCTCATCCTGATGTCGTCGATGTCGGGCAACTTCGGGTCGGCGCAGCTTGCGGTTTACGCGGCGAGCAAGGCCTTCAACCTGGTGTTGGCCGACGCGCTGTGGGCGGAGATGCGTCCGCACGGTGTCGATGTGCTGGCCGTCCAACCAGGCTCGACCCGCACGCCGGGCTGGCTCTCTTCGCAGAAGGCGGGAGAAGAGATGATGCCGGCGATGGAACCGGCCGAGGTCGTACGTGAAGCGCTGGCGACACTCGGCGTGGAGCCAGTGGTGGTGGCGGGAGACGCGAACAAGCAGGGTGCCGCGATGCTTGCCAGCCTACCGCGTCGTCAGGCGATCGAGTTGGTGAGCGCGATCACGGAAAAGCTGGTGCGCAACGACCGCGCGCCAAAGGTATCCTGACCGGGTCGATCTCGCTCAGCTCGACAACTGCGCCATCAGGCCACCGAGGTCTGATAGGTGGACATCCTCCACGACGAGGCCGTCAGGGCCCAGGCGAGTGAAGGTAGCGCCTTCGATTCGCACGCGCCGGCCGGTCGGCGGAATGCCAAACAGTTCGCCTTGATGCGTACCAGTCAAGATCCAGCGGTCGGCGTGACGATCCCCGTCGATGATCAGTTCCACGCGCTCGAGATGAAAGTCAGGAAACGCGGTGAGCAATGCGACCGCGCGCGCGCGAACGGCGGCGCGTCCGCGCGACTCGATCGGTGAGCCGATCTCACGAACGACAGCGTCCTCGGCGAATACCGCGGCCACGGCGTCCGGGTCGTGCGCGTTCCACGCTGCGTAAGTGCGGTCGTTGATGTCCTGCGTGCGTTGTCGGTGGTCAATCACGGGCGCGCACCCTACCAACGATGGTGCCGACGGCACAACAGTTGAAAGACCGCATGGCGATTGGGTTCGTTACTTTGTACGCTACCAACGATGGTGCCGACGGCACAACAGTTGAAAGGGCCACAGTGGGATTCACCTCGCACGGCCGGCGCGCAGTGCAGCGGCCGGGTCCATGTCGCGGTAGGCGCGATTGCCATAGACCGCTGCGGCCAAGAAGCCCACGCCACTGAGCACGTTGAAGACAGCGATGGCGCCGCCGTGTCCGCCGTCATCGCTGGTCGCGAGGTTGGCCAGAGCGATCCCCAGATGAATGAGGAAGAAGAGCAGACTGACGAATTGCACCAGTCGGATGCCCTTCCGCTGACCCCACAGCGAGGCGGGAAAGAGCGTGAACGTCAGCAGGAGATGCCAGCCGGCCATGTGGTTCGCCATCTTCAGCGCCCAGTCGCTCTGTTGCTGTGCGGCGCGCAAAACGTAGAGGTAGCTCGCCACAAACCCGGCGCCGGAGGCCGCCAGCGCGAAGCCAGCGTGGATCCACGTCGACCGGCTCGGCCGCGCGCGCAGCGCATCTTCACGCCGAGCGGCGCGGCTGTCGACGTGCACTTGCACATCGTGCGCGCCGCGATCGTTGGTCACCAGTTGCATGACGATCGAGGCGCCGCCGGGCATCAGCAGACCACCGACACCACGCTCCAACTCGCCGCGGCTCCGTGCGTGTAAGACGGCCGCGCCATCCAACACTAGCCGGCCACCGTCGTAACTGTAGTCGCCCTCGAACACCGCCCGCGGCCAACCTGGTAACGGCAGCAGAAAGCCTAGTTCGAGTTCAGCCAT
>JBGOUW010000517.1:0-3597 GCA_041477755.1 Binatia bacterium | reverse complement strand
TGACACGCCGACAGCGACAGCTACCGCGACCCCGACCGCAACCCCAACCAGCACTCCGACGCCGACGTTCACGTTCACTGCAACGCCTACGTTTACGCCGACCCCAACACCGACTGTGATGCCGACGCCCACGGTCACACCGACCGCCACCGCCTCGATCACCCCAACGGCGACTGCAACCGGCACCGCGACCCCGACCACGACGGCCACGCCGACCGTCACGCTCAGTCCGACACCATCCAACACCGCGACCGACACGCCGACGGCGACCGCCACTCTGCCGCCGACCTTCACCGCAACACCGACCAATACGGTCACACCGACGGCGACCGCACCGGCGTTGCGCGCGCTCGATCGCATGACGGGATTTGAAGCCGCCTGGTTGGCCGACTACAGCGGCGCGGCGGAGGTTGTGTCCACACCGCACAGCGGGCAGTACGGCGCGCGCACGACGGTAGGCTCCAGCTTCGTCAACGCGCTGAGCGTGCAACTGAGCGCGGTCCCCGACTCAGACATCTTCACCGACGGCATCTACGCGTGCCGCGTATCGACCGTGCTCGGCGGAACGAATCCGGCCCCTCGGCGCATCCGCAATTGGTTCAGCCCCGGCGGCGACGTCGCCGAGCTCTTGGTGAACGCGAACTGGACTGTCACCGTACGTGCGAACGGCAACACGATCGGCACGTCAACCACCGCGCTGACACTCTGCCCGGCATTCACCCACTACGAGTTGCAGTACCTCAGCGGCGGGGTCGAGCTGCGCGTAAACGGGGCGACTGAAGTTACCGGCGGTCAGCCTTCCACCACCTCGTTCACCACCACGACCATCGGCGCCGACACCATAGATCCTCATGCGCTGACGCTGGTGTGGGACGATCACACGCTCTCGGCCACCACCATCTGGCCGGCCAACGTCGCCATCGCCGCCGCCGTCCCCTCGGCCGACGGCACGTACACGCAGTGGGTCGGCAACGGGTGTGACGCCGCGGGCGACTTCACCTGCGTTGACAATCGCCCACCTGGCGGAACAAGTGTGCAGACAAACACGCCCAACTTCCGCACTTCCTTCTGCCATCAGTCGGTCGGCCCGCTCGGCGTCTTCGGACGCATCCTCGCCGTGAAAACCCTGGTGACGGGCTTCGAGTCGCCTGACGCCGCCGGCACCGACACCGGGCTGTTTCTGCGTGCCGAGTCGAACCATTGCGGTGGCAGCGGCGGGATGGACTCGGCATCCATTGTCGTCGACTTCGGCGCCAGCGCGCAGGCCTTCATGCGTCTCGATCAGTTGAATCCCAACACCGTGCAACCGTGGACCGTCGCCGACCTCGATGCGACCGAAATCGGAGTCCGCCACCCCTCCACCGCACGTTCGACCACTGTGACGCAGATGCTGATCGAGGTCGCGTACGATACCACCGGTGTGCCATCGCCCACGCCCACCGGCACTATGACCGCAACGCCTACTCGCACACCCACCGGCACGCGCACTGCCACGCCCACTCAGACGTTCACGGCGGCACCGACCCACACGCCCTCGGCGACCGCGACCAAGAGTGCCACACCAACCGTAACTGACACGCCGTCGGCAACCGTCACCACAACCGAGATCGCGACGCGGACCGCTACCGCTACCGCCACCGAGTCCCCGACGCCCACGAGCAGTCCAACGCCGTCGGACACCGCCAGCTCCACGATCACTCCGACAACGACCCTCACCATCACGGCGACCGCGACGGCCACTACTTCCGCAACGGTGACCAACACCCCCACGATCACCGCCACGCCGACTAGCACACCGACCGTAACGTCGACCGTTACCGGCAGTCAGCCGCCCACTGCTACCGCGACGGTCACCCCAACGCCGACCGACACTCCGTCGGTGACGGCGACTGCCTCTGAATCGCCATCACCCTCCGCAACGGCTTCGGCGACCAGCAGCTCGACGATCACTTTGACCACGTCGCCGACCGCCAGCGCTACCAACACGCTCTCGCCTTCTCCATCACGCACCACCACTGCGACCCCGACGCCAACACTGACGCCAACGCTCGCACCGTCGGCAACGCCGACAGCGACGACGACGGCATCGGCAACCGTCACCGCCACCAACTCGGCGACGATCACCTTCACGCCCACGATCACCGGGACACCGCCGACGGCCACGCCCACGCCATTGGTGCGCGCCGACTTCATCTTCCCCGTCAGCGCCAATCAAGTTGACTGCACCACCCTGCGCTCCCTCGACCTGTCTTTCACCTCGTTCAGCCCGGGGTTGAATACACTGGCCAATCGCGATCCGGTGCGTGAGCAGCAACACTTCCAGGCACTGTACCTCGCACCGGACTTGCGCCAGGGCGACTACGATCTGATGCGCTCCCTGTCGCTGCCAGGCGGCTTCATCGAGCGCTTCGCTTCGCTTGGCGGTGTGGTGGTGATCAACGTCGCCAACAACCCCGGCACCACCGGCGAGCAAGATCTGATCGCGCCGGACGGCGTCGGCTATCTTCCGACCAGCGGACACAACACGCAACAAATCTTGCAAGGCACGCATCCGTACCTCACCGGCGCCGGCTACGGCGGCGAAGCGTTGGTGACCGAGGACTTCAATACGTGGAACACCACCGACAACGGCGTGCTCATCAACGTGCCCGCCGGCGCGACTCGCGTGCTACAGAACTTCGACGGGCCGTCGTGGATCGAGTACGTTCACGGCGACGGCCGCGTCATCGTCACCACTCTCGCCTATTGTTGGACGGGGCGCTTCAATTCCGACGGCGCCGGGCTGCGCAATCTGTTGCGTTACAGCCGATTCTTTCTCGGCAAAGCGCAGACCCCCGCCCCGACAGTGACGATCACATCGACACCATCACCGACCGTGTCGCCGACGATCACGCCGACCCGTCCGCCGACCATCACGCGCACGCCGACGATCACGGCAACGCCAACCCGCACCGGCCCAACGTCAACGCCGACCCCGGTACCCGGCGACATCAACAACGACGGCGTCGCCAATCAATTGGATCTCGATGCGCTGATCGAAGCGATCTTCAACGACCCGCTCAACCAGCGAGCCGACATCAATCACGATGGCGTCGTGACTGCGGCGGACATTCCCGCGCTGCTGCCGCTGCTGCGCTAGCCGCGCGTTCCTTGAAAACTGCAGCCGCGCGAAGGCAGCACTTACTCCGGTGTCTGCGGCTTGTCGGGGGTCTCCGACATGTCGGACGTATCCTGCTTGTCCGCCTTCTCCGATTCGGAGCTGCTGGAGGCGCTCAGAAGTGGCCGGTGTTCTTTGGGCGGGCCGGAGATCTTGGCGTACTCGAGCAGGTCGCTTTCAAGCGATCGGATTTCGCCGATGATCTTCTGACGCAGCGGCTGTAGCTTCGGATTGTCGTCGCGCAGCGAGTAGCGCGCGGCGGCAATGGTGCGGAACTTTCCCTTACCTGTATCCGCCACATCGGTGGCCTCGAAGCTCATGACGCTGTCGCCGCCGGCGATATTTTGTACGGTCAAGGTGGTAATCAGGCGCTTGCGGTTGGCCGCTTCCGGGGTGGGTGCAGGCGTCGGCTTGAGTGGTCCAAGATCAAGCATTACCGG
>JBGOUW010000067.1:0-13566 GCA_041477755.1 Binatia bacterium | reverse complement strand
CGCCTTGCGGAAACTGCACAACCGCGTCTCGCAGGGTGATCTGGCCGCGCTCAAAGTGACCTTGCCGCGCGACGCCGCAGTGTACCTCCTCAATCAGAAGCGGGTCGACATTGCCCAGTTGGAAACCCGCTACGGCATGCGCATCCAGGTGGCGTTGAGCGAGAAGCTGATGCCGCATCAATCAGAGTTTGAAGAGCGCCGCCGCGCCGCGACGCCCGCACCCGAGGCCGTCGCCCCGGGTCACGTGGCGCCAGCGGCCGTTGTTGCGACCAACGGCGAAGCGCCGGTGGCTGCGGCGGCGAAGCCTGCCGGTGCGCCGGCGACCGCAACGGCCGCCGCGTCCGAGAACGGCCAACGCCGCCGGCGTCGTGGGCGCGGCCGGCGCCGTGGCCGCGGCAAGCAAGCGGCGGTGGCGATCGGCGAGTCATTGGCCGCGCTCGGCGCACAGATTGCGCTCGGGTCGGAGCCCGGCCCCGCTGGGACGGCGGCGGCAGATCAGTTCCACGGCGAGTCGGTGGCCGATGAGAATCGTTCGCGGGTCGCGGCGGAATCGCCGCGCGCATACGTCGATCCTGAGCCACCATCGCAAATGGTGCAGCGAGTTGAAGAGCCTCACACTTCTGCCGCGCCGGAAACTGCGGCGCCAAGGAAGCGTTCACGCGGCGGCCGGCGAAGCACCACCGCTAGGGCACGTCCGGCCACGCGCGCAAAGGCGGCCAGCGCCGCCAAGCCCGCCGTCGCGTCGAGCGAAAAGCCGAAGCGCTCGCGACGGCCAGCAAACAGCGCCGCCACCCGCCGCCGCGCGAAACCCGCACCGACCGAGTCGTAGCGACGCTTCGGGGTTCGTTCGTCGATCGAGTTCCCGGTGAGAAGGTAGCCGTCTCTGGCTGCGTTCACTCCGCTGGCTTTGCGCAAAGTGGAGTGATCTCCCCATTCGTCATTCCGGCGAAAGCCGGAATCCATTATCGAGCCCACGCCCCCGCCTGGATACCGGCTTTCGCCGGCATGACGGATCCACTGCTGCTTCTTGTGCAAAGCCGTCACCACCTCCGCACCGGTGGTGAACACATGAAGAACGGCAAGAGGATGCGATGTTCAGCGTTAGACACGACCCGCGCGGGTGGCTATGGTAAGAACCACTTCGGAGGCATGTGATGGCCCTACCTTCCCCGCTGATCAGCAGTTCGACGAAGATTATGAGCGGGGCGGTGGTATTCACCGGAACGCGCGTACCAGTGCAGTCCCTCATGGATTGTATCGAAGAGGGCGGTTCTCTCGACGAATTTCTGGAAGATTTCCCCACTGTCAGCCGCGAGCACGCGGTTGCCGTCTTAGAACTCGCCAAGGACTCGCTGATCCAGCGTGCGACTGCTGCTTGACGAGTGTGTGCCGAAGCGACTGCGGCGGCAGCTTCGACGTCATGAGGTCCGCACGGCTCCTGAAATGGGTTGGGCCGGCAAGGAGAACGGCGAACTACTTGGGTTGACCGAATCGGCATTCGAGGTCTTGATCACCGTCGACCAAAGGATCAAGTACCAACAGTCCCTCGCGGGACGGAACCTTGCCGTTGTTGTCTTGGTCGCACGCCGCAACAAGATCGATTTCCTCCGACCTCTTGTCCCGGAACTTGAGCGCATCCTGACCGAGATCAAGCCGGGCGAACTGCGTGAGGTGCGAGAGGTGGGTGTCGAACCCGGCGAGTGAGACGAGAGGCGGCCTTCGTGTGATCGCAGGTCGCATCGTCGAAGGGCAGATACCAGCGCCACTGCCATTCCCGGTTTCCAGGTTTGACCCCGTCATTTGATTTGGAGTGAGCACATGAAGAACGGCAAGAGAGGGTACGACTACGGCAAGTGCCACACCTGCGGCGAGACGATGCAGGCCAAGCGAGTCAAGCAGGATTTTTGGATCAAGGGAAAGTTGCTCGTCGTCGACGGCGTTCCGGCCGGCGTGTGTCCGCAGTGCGGCGAGCGCATAGTGAAGGGCAACATCGGGCAGCGCCTTGTAACGCTCATTCAGGATACTGCTGGGGTGCGTTGGGCAAAGACGGTCCAGGTTCCGGTTATTCGGTTCGCCAAGAAGGTGGCGTGAGGCCGCGACGCATCGTCAAGGACTGTCATCGGGGCCCACGCCCGCCCCGGGGTTTTCATGGCTTCTTCGGCGGCGGAGCCGGACGCGGTGGTGGTGGTGGACGGTACCCTCCTTGCTGGTTTGGAGAAGGCTGCATTAATTCTAATTTCAATGGCTGACCCCAGCGTAGCACGTTGTAAACAGAAGTTACGGGTCGACCCAAAGAGGAGCGACGAATGGCACCACAGGAAGCGTTTGCTGCACCGACCTCAGAATTCCAGGCCATCTTAAGGCAGCTGAAGAGGATGAGGCGGCTGACCATCGTCAGTCTCCTTCTGGCGATGATTGCACTGGCTGTCGCCGCCGTCGCGCTTGCGCCCAGTGAGTCTGTTGAGGCAGAGCGATTTGTTCTCCGCGGAAAGGACGGAAAGCCGCTCCTAGAGATGGCGATCGTAGATGGCGCGCCCATCCTCTCGCTTAGAGACCAGAACGGCAATCCCCGAATCGTGATGGATATCGAGAAGGACGGCGCGCCAGGGTTGGTCCTTTCGGACGAGGGCGGCAAGGCCCACATCATACTGATGATCGAGAAGGACGGCACGCCGAGCCTGAGCATCGGCAAGGGAGTCGTGAAGAATAGCGTCGTAGCAACCCTCAAAGGGAACGTGCCTAGCTTGGGCCTTTTTGACCAGAACGGGAAGCGCCGCGTCGTGATGAGGATCACGGATGATACGCCAAGTTTCGAGCTCGCAGGTCGGGATGGGAATCCACGAATCCTCATGGCGCTACCGGAGGGCTCGCCAGCACTCAGTCTGTATGGCGAGAATGAAGAGCGCCGCATTGAGATGTCCATCGCCCTCAACGGGCAGTCCGGATTAGTTCTCTCCGATCAGCAAGGGCAAGAACGCATAATGATGTCCGTGGACCCAAAGGGGTTACCTGTGCTTAGCCTCGCCGATGATGATGCCAAGGACCGCGTGGTGATGGCGATTGTAGATGGCAAAGCGGGTCTGTTCATCTTGAACAAGAACGGGAAACCAATCTCCTCTCTACCGTAGGCGGTCCGTCACCCACTCAGGCCACCACGTCATGTCCCGCACCTGGGCTCAAGCTTGTCGAGTGCCCCGATTAAACGGTCGACCGGGTCCACCAACAACACTTCGGGAATAGAGGTCTCACCTGCCGGAGACGTTGGTCTCAGCACGCCCGGTATCGGTGGTGGTGGTAGTGGTACGCCCAAATGGTGAGCTACTGACGATACCAGGTAGTACCACTCATCCCTCAGGTCCAGCGCTTGTATTCCGGAGTACGGTTTCGGCAAACTGCCCTTCGTAAGCCCCCCGTAGCACGCCGGAACTACAGCCTTCAGCCACCAGGCAGCACCCGCCTAAAAGTTGACCCACGGCCGTGTGACCGAGCACCGACTCAAAAGAAGAACCACCACTTTTGCAGACAACAACTCACCACGAATCCTGTCTAGCCAGACCTCTCCTGCAAACATCTGCCAACGGTCCGACGACAGGAAGACGCTACCAGTAGGCAGCATATCCCGGAGCAGGCCTTGTACCGCTTCAGCTACTTGCTGCTCCTCGTGAATGAAACTTATGAAAACGTCCGCCACGATGCTGCTGCCTACCACACGAGCCGCACCGGCGTAAATTGCACCCTCACCAAATTACAAGAGGCCCCCATCGGGGTCACCATTTGAAAGTGGATTGTAGTATCCGGACCAATCGCCCGACCCGTCCTGGCTGCGCCGCCAGCGCCGGCGCGCGGATGACTGGCGATTGTGTTGTAACAGGTATGCTCCGCCGCAGCGGTGTGGCTTACGGATGTTCCATGCCGCTTGCGCGTTTCTCCGCTGCCGCCAACGTCAGGCGCACGGCGGCGGGCTTCACTTCGACCAAGCGCAGGCCGATGGGCAGACTCACTGCGTCGCGGCCGATCTTGACTTGTTGCTCGCCGGGCTGGGCGTCGCGGAGATCGAGGGCGACGTGGACGCGGTCGGGACTCAGTAAGCGAATCAGTTCGCGCGAGCCGCGCACGCGCAACAGCACGTCGTTGTTCGACACGCTCTGGATGCGCAGGTCCGACGAGAGATTCTGATAGACCAACGACGCGGAGATCGCGACCTCGGCGTTCTTCGGTCCCACCAGCACGGCCCACACAAGCACGACGACACCGGCCGCCGCCAGCTTGCGGCGCCAGTCGCGTCGGACCACTGCCGCCCAGCCGCCGTCGGTGACTGCATCCGGCTGCGGCGCCTCGGTGTGTTGCCGCAACCACGCCAGCAGCTCCGCCGCATTGGCCACCGTCTGGAGCGTGCCGCCGACTGCGACCATCACCTGACCGCGTTCCTCCGACACGACGATCGCCAGCGCATCTGACAGCTCGGTGATGCCGACTGCCGCGCGATGCCGCGTGCCGTAGCGAACCGGCAGCGAGGTCGCTTCCGACAGCGGCAGCAAGCAACAGGCGTCGAGGACGAGGCCGCCGCGAATGCGGACCGCGCCGTCGTGCAGCGGCGCGCCCGGATGAAAGATCGCCGCCAGCAGCTCGCCGCTCACGTCCGCGTTCAGCCGAATACCCGCTCGACGCACGCGCCCGGCCACGTTGTCCTGCCGTTCGACCACCATCAACGCACCGACGCGCTCGCTCGCCAATGCGAAGGCCGAGTCGGCGAGCGCGCTCAGGGCGGGTTGGGCAAGCGCTCGGCGCGACCCGAACGGCCACACCGGTCGATTGAACTGCTCCAACACGTCGCGGATCTCGGCCTGGAAGATCACGATCACCGACAGCAACACGGCGGCCCACATGCCGCCGAGGACCCACGACGTTACGAACAGGCCGAGACTCTGCGCAGTGAGATAACTCAGCCCCAGTACCACCAAGCCGCCGAGAGCGCGTGCCGCGCGCGTACCGTGGAAGCGTTGGTAGCCGTAGTAGATGGCAGCGGTCATGATCGCGATGTCGGCGGCATCGCGCCAGCCGAAGTCGACGAACAAGTCGCGCAGATAGGCGCCCATTGCCTTCACCTTTATCCGCGCACCGGCGCGCCGTCCAGCATGCGGGCGCGGCACGCCCGCCCCTTGTCAAGCTTGCCCGTGCCGGGCTAAGGGAAGCGCTCGACGCATCCTTCCGGAGACTGACTCGCATGGCGACTGCTCACTACGTGGAATTCGACTCGCTGCTGCGACCGGAGCAAGTCGACCAGCTGCTCGATATCGTGCGCACGCACGCGCCGTACCCGACCTACGGTGAAGGCCGCCGGCAAGAAGGCTTCGGCGCCGGCATTCCGCAACGCTACGACGCCGCGCGCAACTTCGTGCGCACGCGCGCCGGCCACGACGACGTGCGCGCGCTTGCCTCCCGCACCAACTACTTCCGCGAGACCTTTGCCTACGCCGAGCCGCTGTTCCCCGCGATCGCGTTCTTCCAGCAGTTGCCGCAGTTCATCGAGGCCGCCCGCCACGTCACCGGCAAACGCATCGTACGGCCGGCGATCGTCTACCTCAACATCCTCGTGCCCGGGCAAGAGTTGGCGGTGCATACCGACGTGCCCGAGTTCCGCGGCGCCAACCGCACTTGGGCCCCCGAGTGGTTGCTGGTGGCGATGCACCACTCGGGCCTGTTCCAGCGTTGGCGGCGATACATCGCAACGGGAGTGAGCTGGTACCACGACTGCAAAGGCGGCGAGTTCATCTACTATCCCGACGGCCGCGAGCGGCCGCCGCACCGCTTACGCGTGCGCCGCAACACGGCGATCGTGCTCGATACCGATTCTGTCTTTCACGGCGTCGAACCCGTGTTGACTCACGATACGGGTTTGCCGATGGTCGAGCCTGGCGTCCGACTGCACCGCGACGATGATGCCCAGTGGAGCATCCGCCGCGACGACACGGTGCGCGCGGTGTATGACTGGGACGATTTGCGCCTGTCGATTTCCTGGAAGGCCTGGTGCTACGCGGACGAGGACGAAGCACGCATCAACGACGACGGCCGCGACGACCTCACGCTCGAGCAGGTGCTCGCGGCGTTCGTCGACGACTTGCGTGGGCGTGGCCACATCAGCGCACGTCCCGACGACGACGCGCTCGCGCGCTTGATTTTGGATGAGTACATTCGATTCCCGGAAGCGTGAAGCGCCGTCCAGGTTGGTCTTCTCTCCGTGAGGGTTCCGCAGATGAAATCGCCCCTCGATACGCAGCCCTTCGGTACGAAGCCTTCGGCTTCTACTCAGTGCCGCTACTCGGGGAAGCGGTTCTTTTCAGTGGGTCCACCACCCGTTTGCCCGAGTAGATCGCGATGCGATCGTATCGAGGGCCTGCTTGCGCAAACTCTCCGTAGGGGCGTTGCACTAGAACTCCCAGCAGTGGGTCCGTCATACCGGCGAAAGCCGGTATCCAGGCCGGGGGGTGGGGCATGAGCCTGGATTCCGGCTTTCGCCGGAATGACGAGTGGGGTCCGCTCACTTGTGCAAAGCCCTCCGTAAGAGAGCGAGTGATTGGTTGAAGAGGAGCGTTGCATGAAGTTCACTTGGTTCAACTTGATGCCGTGGCCGTATCTGCCCGACGACTTCCGCGAGAAGTACCGCTCGGTGTGGGTCGACATCCCCAGCTCGCTGTACGATCCGGAGAAAGGGCATCACCTCTACCACACCTATCTTGACCAGTTGGAGTACGCGGAAGAACTCGGCTTCGACGGCCTCGGTGTCAACGAACACCACGCCAACGGCTACGGGCTGATGCCATCTCCCAACATCATGGCGGCGACGTTGAGCCGGCGTACCTCACGCGCGGCACTGGTCGATCTCGGTAACAGCATCGCGCTCTACAATCCGCCGCTACGGGTGGCGGAAGAGTTCGCCATGCTCGATGTGCTGTCGGGCGGCCGCCTCATCGGCGGGTTTCCGGTCGGCACCTCGATGGACACCAACTACTGCTACGGACAAATCCCGGCGCTCACGCGCGACAAGTACCGCGAAGCACACGAGCTCATCATCAAGGCGTGGGCCGCCAACGAACCATTTGCCTTCAACGGCGAGTACACCAAGCTGCGCTACGTCAACTGTTGGCCGAAGCCGATTCAGAAGCCGCACCCGCCGATCTTCATCCCCGGCGGCGGCTCGCTCGAAACCTACGACTTCTGTCTCGACCACGACTACAACTACTCGTACCTCAGCTTCACCGGCTACGTGCGCGGCAAGGAGTTGATGGACGGCTACTGGAACCGCGTCGCCGCGCGCGGCAAAGACGAGTCGCCCTATCGCGCCGGTTTCGCGCAGATCGTCTGCGTCGGCGAGACCGACGCCGAAGCGGAGCAGCTCTACGCCGAGCCGATCAAGTACTTCTTCAACCGCTGCTTGCACGTGTTTCCCGGCTTCGCCGACGCGCCCGGGTATCGCACGATCAAGACCATCAAGGCCGGCGTCCTGTCGCAGCTCAGCGCCGCGCGCCAGCTGATGTTCTCGACATTGGAATGGAAGACGCTGGTCGACGATCGCTTCATCATCGCCGGCGGCCCCGACACGGTTTGCCAGCAGATGGAAGAGATGATTCGCTCGCTGCGCGTCGGCCACGTCTTCTGCCTCCTGCACATGGGCAACATGCGCGACGAGGTCACGCGGCACTCGACCAAACTGTTCGCCGAGAAGGTGATGCCCAAGCTGCGCAACATCTGGCCGGAATACGCCAACGACGATCGCTTCTGGATCAAGCCGCTCGCGAGTCGCCGTGAACCGCAGAAGAGCCTCGGCGGCGCCAGCCTCGGCAGCGAGAGCGCGAGAGGATTGCGCTAATGGCTATGCAATCGCGCGTGATCAAACCGGCCGGTGGCCGGACGAGCATTCAAGTCCACGAGGGCGGCCGCGGCCAGCCGCTTGTGTTTCTCCACGGTGCGGGCGGAGTGCTGCCCAACGACACCACCTTCCTCGACGGCTTGATGGAACACTTCCGCGTCTACGTGCCGATGTTGCCGGGCTACGACCAGTCCGAGGGTGACGAGGCGTTACGCGACATGCTCGATGTGACCTTGCACACCTTCGACGTGATCGATGCGCTCGGTCTGCGCCGCCCGCTGCTGGTGGGGCACAGTCTGGGCGGCATGATCGCCGCCGAGATGGCCGCGGTGTGCCCGCATGAAGTCGAACGGTTGGTGTTGGTCTCCCCGGCGGGACTGTGGCTGCCGGATCACGAGATCCCCGATTTGTTCGCGATGATGCCATTCGACATCCCGCGCCTGCTGTTTCACGACGCCGACCTCGGCGTGCGGCTGTTGACCGCCGGCGCCAATTTCGACGATCTCACGGCGCTGGGCGAATTCATGGTCCAGAACGCCCGGCGCCTCGGCATGGCGGGGAAGCTGCTGTTCCCGATTCCTGACCGCGGCTTGCACCGGCGCTTATATCGCGTGAAGGCCAAGACGTTGCTCGTGTGGGGCGCGTCCGACGCGCTCATCTCACCGGTGTACGCCGATGAGTTCCGACGCTTGATCCCGCAGGCGCAACTGCACACCATTGCCGAGGCTGGTCACATGGTGATGTACGAGAAACCAGCGGCCTTCGTCGACGCGATCAAGAAATTCGCGGGATCGTGACCGCAACAAAGATCTGAAGGAGAGCGCATGAGCACCACGGCGGACATTCAAGCACTCGAACGGCGCGCGGCGACGTTGCGCCGTCACATCGTCACCGTCGCCGGATCGTACTTCGCGCATCTCGGCGGGGCGATGTCGTGCGCCGACATCATGGCCGCGCTGTTCTTTCACTACTTGCGGCTCGAAGATGGAGCGCGGAAGCGCGACCGCTTCCTGATGAGCAAGGGCCACGCGGTCACCGCGCTGCACGCGTGCATGGTCGAGCTGGGCAAGATCGACGCGTCGGAGCTCGCCAATTCGGGCAAGTCCGGCAGCCGACTCGCCGGCCATCCGACGCACAAGGCGCCGGGCGTCGAGTTCGCGACCGGCTCGCTCGGCCACGCGTTGTCGGTCGGCGTCGGCATCGCCATCGCCGAGGCGCTCAACCAGTCGGGCTCGCGCACGGTGGTGTTGCTCGGCGACGGCGAGTTGCAGGAAGGCACCGTGTGGGAGGCCGCGCTGTCGGCGCCGCGTTTTCCCACCGAAAACCTGATCGCGATCGTGGACTACAATCGCTTCCAAGCCGGCGGCGCGGTCGATCGCATCATGCCGCTCGACCCGCTCGCCGACAAATGGCGGGCGTTCCGCTGGAACGCGATCGAGATCGACGGCCACAACATGCGTGCGATCGTCGACGCCCTGGCCTCTGTGCCGGCGCGCTCTGGGCCGACGGTCATCATCGCCAACACGGTGAAGGGCAAGGGGGTTCCAGGCATCGAAGGCACGCCACGCGCGCACTACACGTGGTTGAGCGACGACGAAGTCGCGCTCGCGCTAGCCGCGCTCGCTTGATTGCGGATTGAATGAACGCTGCGGATTTTCAGCATCGAACAAGGGCGTTTGCTTTGGCAGTCATTCAACTCACGAAAGACCTGCCGCGCGACCGGGTGGCCGACGTGATTGGCAACCAGCTACTGCGCTGCGCCACATCCGTCGGCGCAAACTATCGCTCGGCGTGCCGAGCGCGATCTACAGCCGACTTCGTTGCGAAGATGGGAATCGTCGAAGAGGAAGCGGACGAATCCATCTACTGGCTTGATCTGCTCGTCCACTCGCGAATAGTCCAACAAGAGCAAGTGACCGATCTACTTGCCGAGGCCGATCAGCTAGTCGCCATGACAGTGTCGTCGATACGTACGGCGAGAGCCAACGGGAGACGAGCGTGATCTCAATCCCCAATCCGCAATCCTCAATCCCCAATCCGCAATCGTAGGAGGTGTCCATGAGCGGTTACGTCGCAGCCATGTCGTCAGCTGATGTGTTGGTCGAACTGGCGGAGCACGATCCCAACGTGGTGTTGGTGACGCAGGACTTCGGGCCGGTCGGCGCGTTTACCGAACGCTTTCCCACGCGCCACTTTGATGTCGGCATCAGCGAAGAGAACCTCGTCGGGGTCGCGGCCGGGCTGGCGCACGCCGGCAAGCTGCCGTTTGTGATCGCGATGGCGCCGTTCGTCTCCATGCGCGGCTTCGAACAGATTCGCGACGACTGCGCGTACAACCGCAACAACGTAAAGATCCTCGCCCCGTTTGCGGGCCTCGAAGCTGGGCCGTGGGGCGCCACGCACCACGCGATGGAAGACATCGCCCTGCTGCGGGCGATCCCGGGCCTGACCATCCTGTCGCCCGCCGACGCGAACGAGGCCACGCGCGCCGTGCGCGCGGCCGCAGCCAGCGATGGCCCCGTCTACGTGCGTCTCGGTTTCCTCGGCTCGATCGACGGCTACGACGCACCGTTCCGTGTCGGCGAAGTGGTGACGATGCGCGAGGGCAAAGACCTGACCCTCATCGCCACCGGTGCGCCGGTCGCTTCCGCGCTGGCGGCGCATGACCTGCTCAAGGCCAACGGCATCAGCGCGCGCGTGCTGAACGTGCACACGCTCAAGCCGCTCGATCGCGCGGCGATCGAGCGCGCCGCGCGTGAGACCGGGCGGCTGGTCACGGCCGAAGAACACTCGGTGATCGGCGGCCTCGGTGGCGCGGTCGCCGAGGTGATCGCCGAGCTGGGTGTCGGCCGCCTGCGGCGGGTGGGCGTGCGCGATGTGTTTTGCACCGAGGTCGAACCCTATCCCGATCTCTTGCGCATTCACGGCATCGACGCCGACGGCATCGTGCAAGCGGCGCGCGAGCTGCTCGCCTAGGGCGGCGCCCGGTCATCAACATCGCATTCGAGCCGCATGGCCACATCGCTCCGAGTGTTGCTGATCGAAGACAACGAAGACGACGCCAGCCTCTTGTTGTACGAGCTGCGGCGTGGCGGCTACGACGCGACGGCCGCCCGCGTGGACACTGCGGAGGCATTACGAACCGCGTTCACCGCCGAATCCTGGGATCTCGTCACCTGCAATTGGGTGATGCCGCAGCTCAGCGCGCCCGCCGCCCTGCAATTGCTCCGGGAGCTGCAGTGTGAGGCGCCGATCATCATCGTCTCCGGTGAGGTCGGCGAGGAGTTCGCGGTCGGCGCCATGAAGGCCGGCGCGCACGACTTCATCAGCAAGCATCGGTTGGCGCGACTGGTGCCAGCGGTGCAGCGCGAGCTGCACGAGGCCGAGGTGCGCCGGGCGCACCGGCGCGCCGAGGCCGCCTTACGCGACAGCGAGCAACGCTTCCGCCTGATGGCCGATACCGCGCCGGTGATGATCTGGGTAACCGGCCCCGATGGGCGGTGCCTCTACCTGAATCAGCGGTGGACGGAATTCACCGGCCGTCCGCTGGATGCGGAACTCGGCGAGGGCTGGCTCACGGCCGTTCATCCCGACGACGATGAGCGTCTGCTGAAGGCCTCCGTCGACGCCTTCAATCAGCGGCGGAGCTTCACGGTCGAATACCGCGCGCGCCGCGCCGACGGCGTCTATCGCTGGCTGCTGATCTCGGGGACGCCGCGCC
Source organism: Binatia bacterium (assembly GCA_041477755.1). Classification (GTDB taxonomy): domain Bacteria; phylum Desulfobacterota; class Binatia; order HRBIN30; family JACQVA1; genus JACOST01. Next base: position 1,978 of record JBGOUW010000067.1, on the reverse strand, counting down.
TCGAGGCCGACGGCACGCTCGGCGGCTTCATCGGTTCGGGGGTCGACATCACCGAGCGCAAGTCCGCCGAGAGCGACCTCAGGCGCTCGCAAGAGCAACTGCGGGCACTCTCCGGGCGGCTCCAGCACGTACGTGACGACGAGAGCGCCCGCATCGCGCGCGAGCTGCACGACGAGCTGGGGCAGGCACTCACCGCCCTGAAGATCGATCTGGCGTTGCTGTGCCGCAGTCTGCCGCCGGCATCCGAAACCAACGACGTGCGGACCCGCATGGACGCGATGGGACATCACATCGACTCGACCATCGACGCAATTCGTCGCATCGCCAGCGACTTGCGACCGGGGGTACTCGACGACCTCGGCTTGCCCGCCGCCATCGAGTGGCAAGCTCGAGAGTTCCAAGCGCGCACCGGCATTCGCTGCGTGCTGGAGACGAATCCGGGATGCAACCAGGTACCACAACCGGCCGCCACAGCGTTGTTCCGCATCTTTCAAGAGACCTTGACCAACGTGGCCCGGCACGCAAGCGCCACGCACGTCCATGTGGTGCTCCGCGAAGAGGCGGGGCGCGTTCTCCTGAAAGTGGCCGACGATGGGATCGGGATTAGTGACGCCGCGCAGCACGACCCCAACGCGCTGGGTCTGCTCGGCATGCGCGAGCGCGCGCTGCACCTCGGTGGCGACGTCACTATCCACGGTGTGCCCGAGCGCGGCACCACCGTGATCGTGACTATCCCGCATCCCGACGACGAGTCGGAAGGGCAAGCGCCCGCCACGAAGTAGGCGCGCCAACTGATAGACCTCGCGCGTAGCGCGACCCCCCTCTGCGCTTCCGTGTGCGTTGCTTCTTTGCTGGGCAGCGTAGCGCTTCGCTGCTTCTGATGTGAGCAGGCGTAGCCATTGTGCTTTCCCTGTCGCACATTTCTTATCGAGCTGACGCAGCTCATAAACTAGCGGCGATGCCGCGTCTATCCGTTACTCATAGTGGGACATTACGTACCCGAACTGTCATCATTAGGAATCCGCGAGGCACGCCGCAGTCCCGAAGCGGATGAAGGAGCACGTGGCGCGGGGCTTGCTGTTGCGAGCGATCGTCATGATTCGCAGAGCGGTGACCGAATCAATCGCAGTCGGGCGCGGGTTCGAGCGTGAGCCGGACGTGATTCTTCCGGTGCAACTGCTCGCACGGCGCGGCGAAGTTGCCACAGGGGAGCGTGCCCTGATGCTCGCGGTGCTGGAAGATGCGATCCATTGCTTCCAGAAATATCGCTTCGTCTACCATCGCGGACAGCGGCGGCTAGCGATCGAAGCCGCCGAGTGGATTTGGCATCGTGATCAGAGCGAGCCGTTTTCGTTCGAGAACCTCTGTCATGCGTTGGATCTCGATCCGGATTTCCTCCGCCAAGGTCTGCGGCAATGGGAGCGGCGACAAGCCCGGCGGATGCTCACACATCCAGCGTCACACGGGCATGAGCAGCCCCGTCGGCCACTTCGACCCGCAGGCCGTGGAGGGTGACCGCCTTCACGTCAGCGAGCATCTCATGGCGATTGAGATCAATCGGTTCGCCCCGCAATTCCGCCGTCAGGTGAGGATTGTGATCCGCCGCCGTGACGTGGACCGCGCACGCACGGAGGAGCAGTCCCTCGGCGTCCTTGTAGAAGATCAGTTCGTCGAGCAACCGCATCAGGAGGAGGTCGAGCGCGTCAGCGCTCACCGACACCGTGCGACTAACAAGCGGGCGAACGGACTCGAGCGAGGCCACCATCACATTCGCCGTCGCGTCGGCCGCGGTGGTGAAGAGTTCGTCGAGATTGCGTCCCCACGCGTGGAACGTGACGTCGCTGGTGACGCCGTCTTCGACGTACTCGTAGGGCATGCGGGCGTTCAGCCTTTGACGTTGCCGATCGGCGTGAAGCGGACTACACCGTGGCTCAGGCCCGCGCGCTCGGTGGCCTCGACCACCGCGTCGATGTCTTTG
>JBGOUW010000549.1:0-3280 GCA_041477755.1 Binatia bacterium | reverse complement strand
TGGCGCCCGACTGGGCCACCGTCGCAGCCGGCGCCATGCGCGGCCGCGAAATTTACATGCACGAGCGGGCGACGTTCCAGTTGCGGCGTTGGCCGGCCGCGCCGCCCTGACTCTCACTCCTTGTCGCTGGGGCGGCTGATGTCGCGCATGATGTCACGCGCCGCACTGCCGCTCGGCGCCGCGATCTCAGTGATGCGCTCGGCCACATCGTCATACTCGAGGCGCAGCGCGCGACACATCGTCGCGTGCATCTCGTAGGTGCAGGTAATGTACGTGAACTCGAGAATCTGTTCGTCGGAGAGCACAGCCTTCAGCCGATCGAACGTTGCGTCCTGCACGCGCCCACCTTGCAGCACCAGTTCGTCGGTGTACGCGAGCACGGCTCGTTCGACCGGACTGAAGACGTCAGCCGTCTGCCACGCCGGAATCGCCGCGATTTTCTCTTCGCTCAGCCCGACAGCGCGACACGACTTGCAGTGCTGGGAAAATACGAACTGACTCCCGCGCGTGAAGCCGGCGCGCGTCTGCCCCAGCTCGCGCAGCTGCGGATCGAGCGTACGCCGCGGACTGCGATACAACCCGAACCCCGCGACCGCGTGCCGGAACACATCGGGAACCAGCGCGAACACAGTCCACCAGTTGCCCGGCGTCCCCGTCGCCGTCCCCGGTTGCGCCACCGGATCGCGGTCGCCGAACAACAGGGTGTACATCTCAATGACTTCGGCTGGCGCGGCGCTGCGCGGTACTTGGCGAAGTCGCGGCATGCGGAATCCTCCTGTGGGCTAACGGTCAGCCCGGATAGCGCAAGAGGATTGGCCGCACAATGGCGCGGTGCGTCTTTCAGCTGTGGTTCATTGCTTGGCTTCCAACACCCGCGCATTCTCCTCTTCGCGCGCGGCGGCAGCGAGCAGCGCGGCCTTGCGCTTGGGGTCGTGTTCGCTATCCGCCCATCCGCGATACAGCGCCGCGCCCGCCCGCTCGAGGGTCGCCAGCATGGCTTGCTGCTCGGCGACCGACTTCTCCGCAAACAGTTGCTGCATGGTTGCGATCGGATCCATGATGTCCTTCCCGCGCGTTTGCCCGCGCGTTTGCCCACGCGTTGCCCACGCGTTGGAACTCGCCCGCATACGCCAACGCACAATGGCGGGTCCGTGTCACACGTCGATGGGCAACGTCAAGCGCGATGGCTTGCGCCGCTGACCGCCATGTGCCGACGCGCGTCTACAGTCCCCTCGGCTGGTTCTGCGCCGAAGCGCCGGACGAGGTACGCGAGCGCACCGATGCTGCCGAGAGTGAGGATCAACAGCAGATAGGGTAGCGGCGAGATGCCGCGCTCGCGCGCATCGCGCAGCATCCAGGCGGAGAAACAGGTGAGCGCGATGACGAGATCGGTGAACACCTGCGCGCCAACTGCGTTAGCCGTGGCGAACTCAAAGAAGCCGACGTACCCATAGTGGTACACCGTGTATGCGGTCAGCGCGACGAAGTCGGCCAACACCACCGTCAGTCCAAGTCGCTTCCAATTCATGATGCGCTCCTTTCGTTGCGGCCGGAGTCCGGTCCGCGTTGGGATTTGGCTCAGTCGCACTCCAAACACCGTGCCGGCCCGCGATCGACAACCGACAGGTGACGGAGAGCTGGTTCTGACGTGTGCTACTCGTGGCGCCGTGGTGCCGTGGCAACGACACGTTGCGCGCGCGCAACGTCGAGCGCCCGCAATCGGTTGGCGATGGCTTGCTTCGTAGACACCGACTGCGAAAGAATGCGGCATCGGAGTTGCTGCTACCCACGACATGAACGACCTCAATCCGCCCGCCCATACATTCTCATGGACTCGCAGCGCGCACTGGCGCTGGTGGGGCGCATTGGCGGGGCTCGCTACGGGCCTCTTCGATGCGGCCTTCCTAACCCAACTGGGCGTCAGCTTCGCAATCAACGGGCGCGACGCGACGCTGCTGGTCGGCGCGTACTTCGGGCTGACGTTTGCCCTGCTCGGGTACCTCGTCGGATTGCTAGCCGCGAGTCGGCGGCGCGACCAGCGCGCGGCGGTAGTGATCCAATCACAATTGGAAACTCTCAACGCCACGCGTGCACGGCTGGCGCAGAGCGAGAAGCTGGCGGCACTCGGGCAACTCGCGGCGGCAATCGCGCACGAAGTGCGCAACCCGCTCGGCGTGATCCGCTCGGCAGCGCAGGGACTCGCCGAGTCGGCAGCCGTTACCGAGTCGGCAGTCGCCCCCGATTCGGGAGTCGCCACTGATGACGAAGGGCGACGGGCCTGCTCGTTCATCATCGCCGAGGTGGACCGATTGAACAACGTGATCACGTCGCTGCTCGCCTTCGCACGGCCGCTGCACGTGCGCCCGCGTGCCGTCGGCGTGTCGGAGCTGCTTGATCGAGCCTTGCTGCTCGCCGGCGAAGAGTTGGCGGCGAAGCGGATTCGCGTCGAACGCGACGATCAATCGGGGATGCCCGCCGTGCAGGTTGATCCGGACCTGCTCAGTCAGGTGCTGCTCGGCTTGCTCGCCAACGCCAGCGAGGCCGTATCACCCGGCGGTGAGGTCGCGCTGCGCGCGCGCGCCACCGAGGGTGCCGTCGCCATCGACGTGACCGACTCCGGCCCCGGCGTACCACCGAATTTGCGCGAGCAGATCTTCGAGCCCTTTTTCACCACTCGCACCCGCGGCACCGGACTCGGGTTGGCGATCGCGCGCCAAATCATCGAAGCGCACGGCGGCCGCATCGAAGTCGGCGAGCGCGACGGTGGCGGTGCGCGCTTCACCATTTCCCTGCCGATCGCGCGCGATGCCGCGCTGGCAGCATGAAACCCCGCATTCTGATCGTCGATGACGAAGCCCGCATGGCGACGGTGATCGCCATGGCGCTCGCGCGCGCGGGGTACGAGTGCGAAACGTGCGGCGACGGCGCCGCCGCGCTGAAGGCCCTCGATGCCCGCCCCGCCGACCTGGTCGTCACCGATTGGAAGATGCCGCAGATGGACGGCATCGAGCTGTTACGACAGCTGCACGCGCGCCAGCCGGCACTGCCGGTGATTCTCGTCACCGCACACGGCAGTGTGCCGTCGGCAGTCGCCGCGATGCGCGACGGGGCATTCGACTACGTGACGAAGCCGTTCGACAACGACGAGCTGCGCGCGATTGTCGCCCGCGCCCTCGACCTGACACGCCTAGAACGCGAGAACCGCTACCTCCGACAAGAGGTTGCCAGCCGCTACGCCCCGGCGGCGATGGTGGCCGAGAGTTCCCGCAGCAAGGACGTG
>JBGOUW010000498.1:0-3737 GCA_041477755.1 Binatia bacterium | reverse complement strand
GGTGCTAGCGACCGGTGGGGCAGGGAAGGTGTACCTCTACACCACCAACCCGGACATCGCGACCGGCGACGGGGTTGCGTTGGCGTATCGCGCCGGCGTCCCGATCGCCAACATGGAGTTCATCCAGTTCCACCCCACCTGTTTGTTTCACCCGGCGGCGAAGTCGTTCCTGATCAGTGAAGCGTTGCGCGGTGAAGGTGCGGTACTGCGGCGCCCCGACGGGGTCGAGTTCATGAAGCGCTACGACGCGCGCGCCGAGCTGGCGCCGCGCGACATCGTCGCGCGGGCCATCGACAGCGAGATGAAGGTGTACGGCTTCGAGCACGTCTACCTCGACATCACGCACAAGGGCGCCGCGTTCGTGCGTGAGCGGTTTCCGACGATTCATGCTCGTTGTCTCGAGTTCGGCATCGACATCACCAAGGACCCGATCCCGGTGGTGCCGGCCGCGCACTACTGCTGCGGTGGCGTGCTCACCGATGCTGATGGGGTGACCACCGTGCGCCGGCTGTACTCCGCCGGCGAAGTGGCGATGACTGGGCTGCACGGCGCCAATCGGCTGGCGTCGAATTCGCTGCTCGAAGCCATGGTGTTCGGTCACCGCTCCGCGCGCCACGCGGTCGCCCTGGTTGCCGGCGATCGCGCGACACCACCGAACCGCCCGGCGTGGAATCCGGGCGCCGCGGTCGACAGCGACGAGTCGGTCGTGGTCACACAGAACTGGGACGAGATTCGCCGTCTGATGTGGAACTACGTCGGCATCGTACGGTCGAATCGCCGCCTGGCGCGCGCCCTCAAGCGCATCACGTTATTGCAGGAAGAGATTCGGCAATACTATTGGGACTTCAAAGTCACCGCCGACTTGATCGAGCTGCGCAACATTGCGCTGGTCGCCGAGCTGATCATCATCGCCGCAATCACGCGCAAAGAGAGCCGCGGCCTGCACTACACGATCGACTACCCGGAACACGACGACGCGCACTGGCCGCGCGACACCATCGTCACCCGTGGCGAGCAATTCGCGCCGGATCAGGAATTCCTTGCCTCGCTGTATCGGCGGCGGGCGTAGATCGCCCGTTCAGTTCAGGCGGGAATCGGAAACTTCGCACACAGCGCGACGACGTCGTCGGCGACGCGCTTGAGAGCCGACTCGTTGCCGACGTTTTGCAGCGCGCGGCCGATGAGGTCGGCGATCGTCTGCATCTCCGGCTCCTTCATGCCACGGGTGGTTACCGCCGGCGTGCCGATGCGGACGCCGCTGGTGACGAACGGATATCTGGTTTCGAACGGGACCGTGTTCTTGTTGACCGTGATATGCGCCTGATCGAGCGTTTCTTGCGCGATCTTGCCGGTCAGTTCGCTGGCGCGCAGATCGAGCAGCATGAGGTGATTGTCGGTGCCGCCGGACACCAGCTTGAACCCGTTGCGCATCAGTCCGGCAGCGAGCGCCTTCGCGTTGGTGACGATCTGTTGCTGATACTCCTTGAAGCCAGGGTTGAGCGCCTCTTGAAACGCAACCGCCTTCGCGGCGATCACGTGCATCAGCGGGCCGCCTTGATTACCTGGGAACACGGATGAGTTCAGGCTCTTCGCATACGCTTCCCGGCACATGATCATGCCGCCGCGCGGTCCGCGCAGGGTCTTGTGCGTGGTGGTGGTGACGAACTCGCAGTGCGGCACGGGTGAAGCATGAATGCCGGCCGCAACCAAACCCGCGAAGTGGGCGATGTCGGCCATGATGACGGCACCGACTTCGTCGGCGGCGGCGCGGAACGGCGTAAAGTCGATCGCGCGTGGGTACGCGCTGTAGCCGACGACGATCATCTTGGGCCGGTGCTGGCGCGCCAGCGCGCGCATCGCGTCGTAGTCGAGCCGCTCGTCCTCGCGGCGCACGCCGTACGGAATCACCTTGAAGAACTTGCCCGAGAAGTTCGCTGGGCTGCCGTGAGTGAGGTGACCGCCGTGGCTGAGATCCATCGCCAAGATCGTGTCACCCGGACTGAGCTGGGAGAAGTACACCGCCATGTTGGCCTGCGAGCCCGAGTGGGGCTGCACATTGACGTGATCGGCGCCGAACAACTGCTTGGCGCGATCGATGGCCAATTGCTCGGCCACGTCGACGAACTCGCAGCCACCGTAGTAGCGCTTGCCCGGATAGCCTTCGGCGTACTTGTTGGTGAGGATCGAGCCCTGCGCTTCGAGCACGGCGCGGCTGACGACGTTCTCCGACGCGATCAGCTCGAGATTGTGCTGCTGGCGCTCGGTCTCGCGCCGGATGACGTCGAAGATTTCCGGATCGGTCTGCTGTAATGCGCTACTCATGCCAGCTCCGCGGTGCCCGTCGTCCAGTGCCGAACCCGAATCTCCGGAGCGAAGCTGCGCGCCCCGGTGCGTGACTCAGGGTTTCTTGTTGTCTTCGATGAACTTGACGACGTCTTGCACCGTGCGGATCTTCTCCGCCTGCTCGTCGGTGATTTCGAGGTCGTATTCTTCTTCGAGCGCCATGACCAACTCGACGATGTCGAGCGAATCGGCCCCCAGATCTTCGATGAAGGACGCGTCCGGCGTGACCTCTTCCGGGCCGACACCGAGCTGCTCCGCTATGATGGCCTTCACCTTATCCTCAACCGCTGACGCCATACCGCTTTCCCTCCTTGCTCACATGTAGAGGCCGCCGTTCACGCCCACCACCTGGCCGGTGATATAGCCGGCTTCCGGCTGGACGAGAAATGCGACCGCCGCGGCCACTTCCTCCGCCGTGCCGAGTCGGCCCGCCGGGATGACCTTGAGATACTCCGCCCGCACCGTCTCGGGCAAGCGCTGCACCATTTCCGTTTGGATGAATCCGGGCGAAACGGCGTTGACGGTGATGTTGCGGGCGGCCAACTCGCGCGCCATCGATTTGGTGAAACCAATCAGCCCGGCCTTCGCCGCCGCATAGGCGCCTTGGCCCGCATTGCCCATCTCGGCGATCACCGAGGTGATGTTGACGATGCGCCCGTAGCGCGCCCGCACCATCGTGCGGGCGGCCGCCTTCGTGCAGTTGAACGCACCGCGGAGATTCACCGCCAGCACGCGATCCCAGTCGTCCGCCTTCATACGCAGAATCAGCGTGTCGATGGTGATGCCGGCGTTGTTGATGAGCACATCGAGCCGCCCGCAGCGTTCGACCAACTCGGCAATCGCGGTGCCGGTCGCATCGCCGTCGGCGACATCGAACTGCACAGCTTCGGCTTGGCCGGCTGCCTCCTTGATGGCACGAACACAATCGTCGGCCGCCGCCTGATTGCTCACGTAGGTGATGACCACCCGCGCGCCCTGCGCAGCCAAACGCTGCGCGATCGCGCGGCCGATACCGCGCGAGCCGCCGGTAACCAACGCAACCTGATCGGCGAGCGGGCTCATGCGATGCCGTGCACAGTGCGCCCATCAGTCAGCAGTTGGTCAGCCGCAATGTGAAACGGCCGACTGGTGGATTGGCTCACCGGCAAACCGGTTCACTCCGCGCGGCCCTCGATGACCTTGCGACCGCGATACGAGCCGCAGCGCGAACATGCGCGATGTCGCAACGTCGGTTCGCCGCAGTCTGGGCAGGTCGACAGCGCCGGCGCCGTCAGCGCATCGTGCGCGCGCCGCTTGTTTTTCTTTGAGTGAGAGGTCTTCCGTTTCGGGACCGCCATGTGTGAACTCCTTGTGATGGCCAGCAGCGTCGGCTGCTCGCCGGGTTTGACGCTTAG
>JBGOUW010000601.1:0-2955 GCA_041477755.1 Binatia bacterium | reverse complement strand
GGCGAGTCGCGGGCACCAGCCCCCGGCGAGCCCGATCCCTCGCTCCCTACGGGTGACCCCTCGAGTTGCGACTATTGGCGCCACTGCGCCATCGACGGTTTTCTGTGTAGCTGCTGCGGCGGCACGCAGCGCACCTGTCCACCCGGCACCGAGATGTCGCCGGTCACTTGGATCGGGACCTGTCGCAATCCACTCGACGACAAGGACTACATCATCTCGTACAACGATTGCTGCGGGAAGCATGTCTGCGGCCTGTGCTTCTGCCATCGCAACGAAGGCGACAAGCCGATCTACTTCACCCACCGCGCCAACGACGTGAATTGGTGCTTTGGAACCAAGAGCGTGGTCTATAACTGTTCCACCGCCATCGTCCTCGGGGTCGCGACCGAGTCGTGAGTTGCAACGGACGCGTGACGAAGTTCCGGGCCATCGTTCTCGCTGCCGCGGCCGCGCTGCTCCTGATTCCGACGCTGAGTCTAGCTGACCCACGCCTCGATTACATTCTGAACTGCCAAGGCTGCCACGGTGCCGATGGCGGCGGTGCCACCGGTGCGGTGCCGGACTTGCGTGGGCAGATGGCAACCTTCCTGCGCGTGCCCGGCGGCAGAGAGTATCTCGTGCGTGTACCGGGCACATCGCAGTCGGAACTCAACGACGCGCGCATCGCTGGGTTGCTGAATTGGATGCTGCAGCAATTCAGCCCTGAGCAAATGCCGCCCGCGTTCTCGCCGTACAGCGAGGCCGAGGTCGCGCGCGTGCGCCGGCCGCCGCTCACCGATGTAGCCGGAGTCCGGCGCCAACTCGTGCAAGCGATCGAGGCGCTCGAACACGGCGCACCATCACGCTGAAGAGACTTCCAGGCCGCGTCATTTTGAGCCGCAGGCGAAGATCTCTCTTTGCCGTTCCGGTGGGCGGCAGCCGTCCCTGGCTGCCCGTCACTGCACCGTCGGCACATCCCACGCGAAGGTGCCGGTCTCATCGTCGCGCGTGGTGAAGCGGCCGCGGACGCCGTCGGGCGTGCGCGTCGCTTCGAAAGTGGCGACCTGCTTACCGTCGTCGTCGAAGATCTCGCCCCACACCGTGGCACCTTGCGCGTGGCCACGGATCGCACCGTGAGTGACGATAGCCGTGTCGCCGATCTGTGCGGCCAACTCGCCTGTCACAGTGTTGTCGTCGCCGCGCACGATGTGCGCGCGCCAGCCTTTGGTCCCCGTACGGGCGCGCAGCGGGCGGACGGCGCGTTGCGGTCGCGCGTCGCTGTCGGCGTTCAGCTCCCACGCGCCGGCCGAGTCGGTCTCGCGCACCGGCACGCTGATCCGCTCACTCAATTGCGCCGCCGCGATGCCGGCGAGCAGCGCCGCGCCGGTGGCCATGGCTATCGTCACGAAGTGTCGATTCATCGCAAGCCTCCTCTGCGCCTAGCACCCGCCCCCGCCGCCGCTGGGCGTGGGCGCGGTGACATTCACCGTCACGGTTGCCAAGAAGGTTGAGATCAAGTTCGCACCGGCGGCGTGAACGGTGGTGGTGCCGGCAGCGAGCGGGTCGAATTGCAGACCGCCGCCGCTGTTCCAGTAGCTGCCGGGTGGGATCAGGATGCTGACCTGCTGTGCGGGCGAGGGAGAGATCGGTGACCACAGCTGAGCGGCGAGTGGGTTGCTGTTGGTCACGGCGGTGACGGTAATCCCAGGGCCACCGGCGCGGGCTGGTTGCGTGACTTCCATGTAGAAATCCGACCCGCTCGCGAAGGGGACGCCGATGAGCACGTCGATTGCGGCGTTCGGCGCCGTGGTGGCGATGACGCTGTCGAGATACTGGATTTCAATTCCCGGTGTGACAATCTCAACCGTGGCCGTGGCGACCGGGTAGCCGGCGGCGGTGGCCTGCAGCTGGCACGTGCCGACGACGTTCTCCAATCCCTGAACCCAGAAGGTGCCCGCATACACCTGGACTGGGATCGAGACTGCTCCCGCCGTCGTGTCATTGGGCGAGATCAAGCACAGACTCGGCGTGAGGCTGGTGACCGTCACCGATGCTATCGCCGGTGCGGCATAAAGGCTGAAGTGTTGGTCTTGCAGGCCGGCGCCGATCACAGTGGAGGTCGAGTTAGTCGCGAAGACGTACAGTGTGAAGGTGGCCGTGGCCGTCGGCGTCATCGTCGGCGTCCGCGTCACCGTCGGGGTCTTGGTGACCGTCGGGGTTTTCGTCGGCGTGGCGGTCTTGGTGAACGTGCGGGTGGGTGTGAAGGTTGCACCGAGGACGGTGATCGAACCATTGGTCACGGTGGACGGGAGCGCGTTGCCGTTCGCATCGCTCACCACCTGTCTCTCGCCGACGAGAGAGTAGACGCCCGGCGGCGCTGATGCGTTGATCGGGAAGATACAGGAGAAGATCGGACCGTCGGTAAAGGTCGACGAGTTGTTCATGTCGGCGACGAGGAGCCGCCACCGCAGCATACCCGGAGGTGTCGGCCGATCTTGCGGAGAGTCTTTGCCCAATGAGTGATTTGTGAGCCGCGGGTCGATATTGCAGGCGGGAGTGCCGAAGGCTGTCGCATCGAACAGCAAGTCGACTTGGGCTCCGGAGAGCGTGCCGTTTCCGCCGCTGACGCTCACTGTCACGCCAGCAGATGCCCCCGGCCAGCCCGATCCCGTGCCGATTTGCATCGTGATGTTCGCGGTGGCGCCGCTGTAGGGCACCAGACTCGACTGACTCGCTGATGCGGTGCCGCCGATGCAACCGATCAGCGCGCTGTTGACGCCTTGGATCAGTTCCTCGATGGTGATCTGCGCATCGCTATTCGTATCGAATCCCGGGCATCCCGAGAGCAGTTGCGTTCCGAGGGCGATGTTCACCCCGCTGATGAGTTCGTCCACTGTAACAGCGCCATCATAGCTGCAGTCACCAACGCAAGGCCCCAGCGTGCGGGTCGCCGTAGGCGTCGGGGTCGGGGTCGGG
>JBGOUW010000501.1:0-3718 GCA_041477755.1 Binatia bacterium | reverse complement strand
GCCGGCATCGAGCATCTGCGCCGCGACGGTGTGAAAGCGATCAGCTGTCGCGCCGTCGTACCGCCGTATCGGCAAGCGCTGTATCGCTGCGGTTTCTACCTGGTGCAGTGGGGCCCGCGTGGTTACCTCGCCGCGTGGCCCAAGGAAGGCGATCCCGACTACGCCGTCTTCCGTGACGTCCGAAAATGGTTCGTCACCATGGGCGACGGGGATCTGGAACTGGACTTCTGACGGTGTACAGGCACGCGCGGACGAGGCACCTACAGTGATGCGTATAGCGCTGCAATGGGTCCAGCCGCGCGCGTGTCGCCGGTCGTGCCCGGCGACATCTTGTTCATGACATACGCCCAGCTCACGCGCGCGTCCAAATCGGCAAAGCCCAACGAGCCGCCCCAACCGCCGTGGCCGAAGGTGCGCGGGTTGGGGCTGAGCGGAAGATCCGCGCTCGCCAGCATGAATCCCAATCCCCACCGAAGCGGAAACCCGAGGACGAGATCGCGGCCGTAACACTGCTCTTCGATTGCCCGCTCGATGGTCTCCGTGCGCAGCAGACGCACGCCGTCGAGCGTGCCGCCGCAGGCGAGTGCGGCCAATACTTTCGCGACTGAGCGAGCGTTGCCGTGGCCGTTTGCGGCCGGAATCTCAGCGGCGCGCCACGCGCGAGTATTCGCCAACTCGGGAGAGAGGCGCGGGTTGCCCATGACCTTGCCCAGCATCGATTCGGGGTCGACCGCCGCCGCGGTGCCCGCGGCCGCCGTCTCTTCAGCGGAAGGCGGAATCATCTCCGCTACCCGCACGTCGTCCGCGGCAGCCAGGCCGATGTGAAAGTCCGCACGCAGCGGTGCCGCGACTTCGTCGCGGAAGAACGCGCCGGGGGTCTTGCCGCTGATGCGCCGAATGACTTCACCGACGAGGTAACCGAAGGTCATGGCGTGATAGCCGCTGGCACTGCCGGGCTCCCACCATGGCGTTTCATCGGCGAGCGCCTGCACCATCCGCGGCCACTCGTACAACGTCGCTGCGGACAGCGGCTGCCGAATCGCAGCGAGACCGGCAGTGTGGCTCAGCAGATAGCGGACTGGCATCGTCGCCTTGCCCGCGTTCGAAAACTCGGGCCAATAACGCGCGACCGGCGCATCGAGGTCGAGCAAGCCGCGATCGACGAGCAAGTGCGCACATAGTGCGGTCATCGCCTTCGTGGTCGAGAACACGTTGACGATGGTGTCGCGCTCCCACGGCCGCGTGTACCCCGCGTCCGCGTGGCCGGCCCACAAGTCCACTACCAACTTGCCGTCGAGCGTAGCGGCGAATGAGGCGCCCACTTCTCGCCCGGCTTCGAAGTTGGCGGCAAACGCGTCGCGCACCGCCGCAAAGCGGTGATCGCAGTTGCCCTGAATGGCGACGTCCATTTTCAACTCAAGCGTGGGTAGCCACGCTCACCCGCCACTCAACGCTTGCAGGATCTGCACCTCGTCGCGCGCTTGCAGGCGAGTGTCGAGATCGAACACCTGATCGCCGTTGACGAAGATGCGGATGTGCTGGCGAACGCGATCTTGCTCATCGATCATGCGGAAGCGAATGCCGGGATAGCGGCGGTCGAGATCGACGAGCAACGCGTTCAGCGTTGATCCCTCGGCATCGACCTCGGCTCGTTTTTCCGTGTACGAGCGCAGCGGTGTCGGAATCAGCACTTTCATGCACCCATCTCGGCGGCTTCGACGGCATAGATGTGCGGCAAGTGACGGGCGATGCAAGTCCACTTCGCGCCCTCGTTGGTGCTGGCCCACAACTCACCGGTGGTCGTTCCGAAGTAAACCCCGACTGGTTGGTGAGCGTCCGCGGTCATCGCCTGACGCAGCACGGTAAGCCACGCGTCGCGTTTCGGCATCCCGGCGTCGAGCCGCTTCCAGGTCTTGCCGGCATTGTGGGTGACGTAGGCCGCGGGTCTACCGTCCGGACTCACACGCGGCCACACCGTCGTCCCGTCCATCGGAAACACCCACGCCGTGTCGGGATCGCGCGGATGCAGGACCACCGGGAAGCCGATGTCGCCGACCTTCTTCGGCATGTTGTCCCCGATGCGTTCCCATTGCCGCTGTGGACGTTGCAGGCGATAGATGCCGCAGTGGTTCTGCTGGTAGAGCACGTCGGGCGCCAGCGGATGCAACTGCACGCAGTGGGGATCCTGTCCGAATTCGGGGAAGGGATTGGGCAGAAAGTCGGCGCGACAGCCGGCATTGAGCGGCGCCCAGTTGGCGCCCTTGTCGGCGCTCTCGAACACGCCGCCGCCGTCGCCGTTGCTGGACATGCCGATATACAGATGGGCGGGATCGCGTGGATCGATGAGGATCGAGTGCAGCTTTGACCCGTCCGGCGTGCCGCCGGCACCGGGCCCTGCGCCGGTCCACCGTCCGTAGAGAGGATGGTCGTTGAATCCCGCAACCGGCTGCCAGGTATCGCCGGCGTCTTCGGATCGGAACAATCCTTCCGGCGATGTGCCGGCGTACCACACCTTCGGTTCGCTCACGTGCCCAGGGGTGAGCCAGAAGACATGATCGATGGCGCGCGCTGTTTGGCCCTCGGCGGCTTTGGCAAAAGCAGGCGGCTTCGATGCTTCCTTCCAGGTCTTGCCGCGATCGCTGGAGCGAAACATCGTGGGCCCCAGATGCCCCGTCTTGCTAGCCATCAGCATGGTGCGGCGATCGCGCGGATCGAGCAGCACGTGATGCACGATGTGGCCGAGGAAGAGCGGCCTGCTGATCCGCCAGGCGCGTCGCGCGCGATCTGATCTCGCGATGAACGCGCCCTTCTTGGTTGCGATGAGCAGTGCCAATGGCCCGGTCGCGGGCTTCGGAGCTTCAGTATTGGTAGGCATTCGCATCCTCCGTGATTGCATCCTGGCGATGGAACGTTCCGCTTCAGCCTTGATAGTGATTTACCCGGCCGGCGGTCAAGTAGGTTCTGGGGACAACTTGCGCTCGTAATATTTGCCGGGCGCGGGCGTCGGCGCGCGATAGATCCCGGTGCGCACACGTATGCCGAGAGCCTCGCCGACCGCGCGAATGGTCTCCGGGCAGAAGCCGTAGGACCGAAGGCGAGCGATATGCCCGTCTTGTTCCTCGAAGCGGAAGACCGACTCGAGCGCCTCGCGGCCGCGACGCGTGGCCAACACCAGCAGGATCGGCTCACCCTCGAACTCGATGCGCTCGATACGTGCCGAGTCGCGCTGGAACTCCGGCGGCCATTCGGCGTGACCGTGGACCACCGCATGGAAGAATCTCGGAGTTCCCTCGGATGGATCGAGGCCGATGTGAAACGAGTTGCCGACGTTCTCCGTCGAGCCGCCTTCGAGCATGAGGGCGACCAGGCCTTTCACGTCCTTGGCGTTGTAGCGCTCGATGAAGCGATCGAGGAGTTCCGCGGACGGCGCGGGCCGGCGCGCCGTGGTCGCGCTCTCGTGCTCACGCAGCCGATCCCGCCCGCGGTGCAGCGCGGCCTTGACGGCGCCCGTCGTGGTGGCGAGCAGCTCGGCGATCTCGTCGAGGCTCATGTCGAAGATCTCCTTGAGCACCACCGCGGCGCGCTCCTGGGGCGAGAGCCGCTGCAGGAGTCGGGATCCCGCATCCCGCACGTCGCTCGACACCTCGATATTCGCGCCCGGTGCCGCGATGTCCTCCGGGTTTGCGTCGGGCGCTCGCGCCTCCGTCTTGCGGCGGCG
>JBGOUW010000231.1:0-7613 GCA_041477755.1 Binatia bacterium | reverse complement strand
CCTGCCTGTTCGGCCGGCCGATCAGCGAACGCGAAGCCGTGTTGATCCTGCGCCATCCCCAGCGACCGGTATCGGCGCGTGGCGCCAAGCCGCACGAACAAGTCACCGATACACCTCCGGGCGCATCGAACGTGATTCCGCTCCGCGTCGCGGCCCGTCGCCGATCGCGGTGACAAATCAAAAGTCAGAAATCAGAA
The DNA here is from genome assembly GCA_041477755.1 of Binatia bacterium. Taxonomy (GTDB): domain Bacteria; phylum Desulfobacterota; class Binatia; order HRBIN30; family JACQVA1; genus JACOST01. The sequence goes on along the minus strand of JBGOUW010000231.1, from coordinate 7,416 downwards.
TGAGCGAGCCAAGATCTGTCCCCCTAACCCCCGATCCCTAACCCCTGACGCCTGAACTCCCCATGTCCGTCGAATTCATTCCCGCAGCACACGTGCGCGCACTGACGCACCGCATCGAAGCCGCGCGTCAGCGGGCAGTCGACCGACTCGGTGTACTGCCGTCGCAACCCGATGCGCGCTACTGGGAGGATCTGTTCGAAGCCAACGCGGCGGAAGTGCTCGCGGCAATCCCCAACGTGCAACTCGCTGCCGGCTTCGTCGTCCGCTATCGCAGCTACGGCCAGCAAGGGCGAGACTTGCTTGTGCGCCCATTTGTCACGCGCGCCGGCACTGATGTCGATACGGTCCGGCAGCTCCTCGATTGGCACGCGGCGCCCGATGCCGTCGCGTCGGCACTGGCGAGCGCGCCGACGCGGGACGTGGAGCTGCTCTATCGCCACTTCGCATTTCCCCGCACCGCCGCCGGCGTGTTCGAATACTGGCTGGTGATGCAGGAACTGTGGGCGAGCGCGCGCTGGGCGCACTCGCATCTAGTCGCATCCGCCGACGAGCTGAGCCAGATCACCGCCGGCGAAGGCTGGCAGGTGATGCATCCCGTTGAGGCGTACGAACCCGCCGTCGTGCTCAGTGCCGAGGGCGCGCGCCTGGCGGTGTTGGTGCAGTGTCCGATCGGCCGCTTCGAGATCGCGCTCCATCAGATCGAAGTGAATGCGGACCAGTCGCTGCGCTACGGCGAGCCCGTCATCGTCGCCCACGGTCCGAAGGGATACGTGATCTGATTGCGGATTGCGGAATGATGGTTCACTCGACGGTGACGCTCTTGGCGAGATTGCGCGGCTGATCGACGTCGGTGCCGCGGCGAACCGCGACGTGGTAGGCGAACAATTGCAGCGGGATCGTCAGCACCACCGGCATCAGCAGGGGGTGCAGAGTGGGCACGCGCAGGATGTCGGCTGCCACCGCTTCCAACTCGTCGTCGACCGCGTCGGTGACGGCGATGATCTTGCCGCCGCGCGCCTCGACCTCCTTCATGTTGCTCACCGTCTTGGCGTACACGCGATCGTGCGGCAGGAGCAGCACCACCGGCACTTCTTCGTTGATCAGCGCGATCGGGCCGTGCTTCATCTCGCCAGCGGGATAGCCCTCGGCATGAATGTACGACAGCTCCTTCAACTTCAACGCACCTTCAAGAGCGATCGGGTAATTGATGCCGCGGCCGAGGAACAGCACGTCGCGTGCGTGCTCGTAGCGGCGTGCCAGCTGTTCGATCGCCGCATCTTGCTGCAACACGGTCTCGATGTGGTGCGGCACGGTGACGAGGTGCTGCAGCAACTCGCGCCCGCTCGGTGCCGTCACCGTGCCGCGGCGCCGGGCGAGATAGAGCGCGAGCAGAAACAACGCCGTCACCTGCGTGGTGAACGCCTTGGTCGACGCGACGCTGATCTCGGGCCCGGCGTGCGTGTACAGCACCGCGGCGGCGCGGCGCGCGATCGACGAGTCGACAACATTGCAGATCGCCAGCGTTTGCGCGCCACGCTCGCGCCCGGCCTCCAGTGCGGCCAGCGTGTCGAGCGTCTCGCCCGACTGCGACACCGCGATCACCAGCGTGCGCCCATCGACCACCGGATCGCGGTAACGAAACTCGCTGCCGTAGTCGACGTCGCACGGGATGCGCGCCAGCTGCTCGAGGTAGAATTTCGCAATCAGGCACGAGTGCCACGCCGTGCCGCACGCCACCAGCGTGATGCGATCGATGCGCTGCCACCACTCGGGGCCGAGATCGATCTCGGGTAACGCCACGTCGCCGGCTTCGAGTTCGAGGCGACCGCGCGTGGTGTCGATGATCGCCTGCGGCTGTTCGTGTATCTCCTTGGCGAGGAAGTGCTTGTAGCCACCCTTCTGCGCTGTCACCGGATCCCACAGCACGCGCCGCGGCGTGCGTGCGACCGGCGTGCCGGCAAACGTCGACAGCGTCACGTGATCGCGGGTGACCTCCGCCAACTCGCCGTCTTCGAGGAACAATACCTCGCGCGTGTGGTCGAGCAGCGCAGGAATGTCGGAGGCAATCAGATTCTCGCCATGGCCGAGCCCGATCACGATGGGCGTCGCGCTCTTGGCGGCGAGCAGCTTGTCGGGTTCGAGGTCACACATCACGACGATCGCGAACGAGCCTTCGAGTTGCTCGATGGCGCGACGCGTCGCCGCAACGAAGTCGAGCCCCTGCTGCATCCAGTCGTCGATCAGGTGTGAGATGATCTCGGTATCGGTCTCCGAGCTGATCGTCCGTCCCTTGGCGATCATGGCCGCGCGCAGCGCGAGGTAATTCTCGATGATACCATTGTGGATCAACACCACATGCCCGGCGCGATGCGGGTGCGCGTTTGCATCGGTCACCCCGCCGTGGGTGGCCCAGCGCGTGTGACCGATGCCGATGGAGCCGTGAACCGGTGCTTCGCGCAGCAGCTTTTCCAATTGATCGAGCTTGCCGATGCAGCGGCGGACGTCGATGCGGCCGTCGTCCGCGCGGATGGCGATGCCGGCGGAATCGTAGCCGCGATACTCCAGGCGCTTGAGGCCTTGGAACAAGATGAAGCTGGCCTCGCGGTCGCCGACGTACCCCATGATGCCGCACATGACCGGGTCCCTCTAACGACTTCTGCGCTTCTTTGTCGCAGTCACGCGCGCCCGCAGCTTGGTCACCGTGCGGCGCTTGGTGGCCGGTTTGGTTTTCTTGGCCGGTGTCACAGGTCCAGCCTTGGTCTCGCGCGCGCGCCGCGCGGCAACCCAACCGGGGCGGTGCTCCTGGCGCTTCACCGTGAATGCCAGCGCGCCAGCGGGCACGTCCCGCATCACGGTGGTGCCGGTGGCGATGTAGGCGTCGTCGCCGATGGTGACCGGCGCGATCAGTTGGCTGTCGCTGCCAATCTGCACGCGCGCGCCGATCACCGTACGATGCTTGCGAAAGCCGTCGTAGTTGCACGTGATCGTGCCAGCGCCGACATTGCTGTCGCGTCCGATCTCGGCATCGCCGATGTACGCCAGGTGACTCGCCTTGGTGCCGCTGCCGATCACGGCGTTCTTGGTCTCGACGAAATCGCCGATGTGGACATTGGCGGCGAGGTGCGTGCCCGGCCGCAATTGTGCGAACGGACCAATCTGACACCCCGCGCCGATGTGCGACTCTGCGATCACCACGCCGAACTTCACGTGCACCGCGTTGTCGATGACGGAATCGACGATGAGATCGCTCCCGTCGATGCGGCACGCGTCGCCGATCTGTGTGCTCCCGCGCAGGACCACGTTCGGACCGATCACTGTGTCGTGCCCGATCATCACATCCGGCCCGATGTACGTCGTGTCGGGATCCTCCAGGGTAACGCCGTCGGTCATCCAGCGATGGGTGATGCGTTGGCGCAGCGCCCGCTCGACGTTGGCGAGCTCGACGCGCGAGTTCACCTGTGCCACCTCGGCTTCCGCCACGGGCGCGTCCGCAATCACGCACCCTTGCACCGCCGCCTGGCCGACGATGTCGGTGAGGTAGAGTTCGCCTTGCGCGTTGTTCGGCCGCAAACGCTTCAGCACGGGGAACAGAAACGACGACGCGACGCAGTAGACGCCGACGTTCACTTCGCGAATCGCGCGCTGGGTGGCGTTCGCATCGCGCTCCTCGACAATCCCGACCACGCGGCCGCGCTCACGGATGATCCGGCCAAAGCCGTGGGCATCGTCGATGGTCGCGGTCAGCAACGACACCACCGCTCCGGCACCGCGATGCGCCGCCACCAGACTCGCCAGCGCCTCGCTCGTTAGCAACGGCAGATCGCCGTAGAGGATCAGCACATCGCCGTTGAAGTCTGTCAGCACCTCGGCGGCGCATTGAACGGCATGGCCGGTACCGCGTTGCTGCGACTGATGCGCAAAGCGCACCGAGTGATCGCCACACGCCGCCATCATTTCCTCTGCCTGATGCCCGATGACGACCACCACCGGATCGGCGTCAAGGGCGCTCACGGCGCGCAACGGGTAGCGGATCAACGGCAGGCCGGCGAGCGGATGCAACAGTTTGGCATGGCGCGAGCGCATGCGCGTGCCGAGGCCGGCCGCCATCACAATTGCAGCGAGTTTTTGGGGAGACGCCAAAGTGGGCGGATTATAGCGGCAGGTGGCAGACCGTCAACCGGTCGGAGATTCTGCGCACGCTCGCACAGCGCGCATACGGAAGAGGGGGAGCTGCAGCCGCCGTGCACGTCTGCAGCTCCCCGCTGTTAGTCTGGGCAAGGGCTGCGTCCCTTGCTTGCCTGACCATCGAGCAGAGCAGGACACATGCCAGTGAGCGCGCGATGATGGGTCACTCGAAGCGCTGCGCTGTCGCGCGCCGCGCGCGCGGCATGCGCGGCATCGCCACATCAGTTCTGAGCAATGGCGGAAAACTTGCCGCCAGCGCGACGCGGCGCATGCGACACCGCTTGCTCCGCCGAGATGGCTTCGCTATGGACGCCCGCCGGGAGGCTCTGCCACATGCCGACAGTTCACTTCGTCAAGCAGAACGTCACTGTTCAGTGCCCCGCGGGCGCCAACCTGCGCCAAGTCGCGCTCGCCAACGGGATCGACCTCTACGTCTTTCCAACCAACATCCTAAATTGCCGCGGCTTCGGGTTGTGCGGCACTTGTCGGGTGAAGGTGAGCAACCCACGCGCTCTGTCCGCCCGCACCCCGACCGACAAGAAGAAGACCGGCTGGGAAGGGCCCGAATACCGACTCTCGTGTCAGACCCGTGTCTTGGCCGACGTTGAGGTCATCACCAGCCCACGCAAAGTACTCGGCTGGATGGCCAATCCGACCTATCAATGGATGGAGAAGTAGGCGGGGGATAGTAAGCAGTAGGCAGAGAGCAGTAGGCAGCCGGATGAAGGAGAAGTAGGCGGAGGGCAGCCGACAGAGACTGCCTTCCGTCTTCTGCATTCTGCCTACTGCCCTCTGCCTACTGCCTACTCTCCTACCGACCGGTACGCGCCGCGAAAGTACAGTAACGGATTGCCCTCAGTCGCTTCAGCGGCCTCGACTTCGCCGACATAAATCGTGTGATCACCGCCGTCGTAAACATGGACCGTGCGGCATTCGAGCGAACCAACGGTGCCCGCGAGCACCGGCACACCGACGTTGCCCCAGCGAAACGAAACGTCGCCAAACTTGTCGCCGCCTGACTTCGCGAAACGGCCCGAGATGGCCTCCTGATCGACGGCGAGAAAATTCACGCCAAAGATGCCCGAGCTGAAGTGCGGATAGCTGTCGGACTTTTTGTCGACGCACACCAGCACCAGCGGCGGCACCAGCGACACGGAGGTGAACGCCGTCGCCGTCAAGCCGTACGGTTTGCCATCGGCGCCGCGCGTGGTCACCACCGTGACCCCCGCGGCAAAGTGGCCCAACACGCGGCGGAATTCATTCTTGTCGATCGGCATCCGGGATTCTCCTTGGTCTGACCGCAACGCGCGGCCGCTCGGCCCGGGCAAGTGCCACCATTCGACGCAGAAGGCAACCTGTGGGCCGCGCTTCCGTTCCACCAACGTCTCGACGTATGATCCGCCGCAATGTCGTCGAGCGCTGCGCAGATGACCGCATCGATTGGTTGCCAACGCCGGCTGGCGGCGGCACTCGGCGTACTCTGCCTCGTGGTTGCCCGCGCGCCGGCCGGTGCCATTGGCCCGAACCGCGCCAGCTCTCCCGACCTGCTGCGGCTCGAGGGTTACGTGAGTAAGGCGCCGGCGGGGACCAAACCCGAAGCGCATCTCGTGTTGCAGTACCAAGGCAAGGACTATGAGTTTGATCTCAGCAAGATGGTCGTCGTCACCGGCAGTCGTACCTATGGTCAGGTGTTGCAGGAGATCACGCCCTATCGCGTGAGCTTCCTCCTGCGCGGCTCATCGCCCGCCGTCGGTAAACTCACCGGTGCCGCTCCAGGGCAGAAGCTGATCGTGCTCGGCCGTCACCGCGCCGGGTCACGCGACTTGCAACTCGTCGATGTCATCGAAGCCCCGCCCGACGCGACGCCGACCGCGCCCTAGCTCTTCTGACTCCCGAGTCGCAGCGCTAGCCCCAAAGCGAAAGTAGGATGAAACCGCCGATAGACGCCGATGTCCGCCGATCAGAGCGTTATGCAAAAGCAGGAGAGATCGGTAAGCCTCATCGAAATGCATTTGGTGATCAAGCCATGAGTCGCGTCGAATTCCGCGTCTGCGTGCATCGGCGTGCATCGGCGGTTTCCTCTCTTTTTTCGGATTGAGGTTGGCTACCTTCATTGCTGACGAAAGGATCCCCGATGTCGTACACTACGTTGGATCTCAAACGCGACGGCCAAGTCGCCTGGCTGACACTCAATCGCCCCGATGCGCTCAACGCGCTCAACAGCACGATGGTGACGGAGTTGCGCGACTACTTCAGCGGTCTGGCCGCCGATCGCGACACGCGCATCGTCGTGCTGCGCGGCGCCGGTCGCGCGTTCTGCGCTGGCCTCGATCTGAAGGAAAACGCCAGCGGCGATGGCGGCACCGGCTCAGTGCAAGCCGCGCTGCGCGGTCAGCGCCGCATCAGCGAGCTGGTGATGATGATGCGGCGGGCGCCGCAGCCGATCATCGCCGGCGTGCACGGCGCGGCGTGCGGCGGTGGCTTCGCCTTGGCACTCGCCGCCGACGTGCGCATCGCGGGGGAGAGCACGCGCATGAACGCCGCCTTCATCCGCATCGGTCTATCGGCCTGCGATGTCGGCGTGAGCTACTTTCTGCCGCGCCTGGTCGGCGCATCGGTCGCGGCGGAGCTGCTGCTCACCGGTCGTTTTATCAATGCGCAGCGCTCGCTCGCTACCGGCTTGGTGTCGGAGGTGGTCCCGGATGGTGAGATGGAAGCCGCGGTACGCCGTCTCGTCGACGACATGCTGCTGACCTCACCCGTCGGGTTGCGTCTTACCAAGGAGTGCCTGAACGCCAGCATCGACGCCGGCAGCCTCGAACAAGTCATCGCGATGGAAGACCGCAACCAGGTCCTCTGCACCCAAACCAACGACTTCCGCGAAGGCGTGCTGGCGTTCTTGCAAAAACGCCGGCCGCAGTACACGGAGAGTTGATGGCTTCGCGCGGATTGCTCGCGCGAAGCGCGTCGCTCAGGCTGTGCCGGCGCTGACGCCGTTGGCGCTGCTCTTACGATTGCGCATCGCACCCAAAAACTGCCCGGCTTCGCTCAGCATGCGTTTGCGCTCCTCTGAGCTGCGGGCCATTTTTTTGAGCGCCTTGAAGATGTACGTCGGACGGAAGTAGTACTTCCTGTAGAAGCGTTCGACCGCCGCGAAGATTTCCTCGCTCGAAATATCCGGGTAGCTGACCGTGCAGCGCTGGTACCCGGCTTCGTCGTTGTAAATGTCTT
>JBGOUW010000174.1:0-9015 GCA_041477755.1 Binatia bacterium | reverse complement strand
GGATTTCGTAGCGCCGCCCCGATTGTCTGCGCCACGCGGAGAGCGCGGCGATCACCAGCGAGCCCAGTCGCCGCGGACCCAGCACCGCGACGCGATCGCCGTCGCGTGGGTTGAGCGTCTGCACGGCGTGTAATGCCGCGGCGAACGGCTCGATCAGCGTCGCCGTCTTCGCTGAGATGGTCGCTGGGATCGAAATAATGTTGGCTGCCGGCGCGAGCACCCACGGTCCGAACCCGCCCGGCAAGTCGTGGATGCCGAGCACCACGCGCTCGGGGCAATGGGTGCTGAGGCCGCTACGGCAGAACGCGCACCACTGCGGCCATGCGAGGCCACGCGCGGCATGCGAGGCGTTGATCTCGATGGCCACCGCGGCGCCGGATTCGTCACGGGCCACGACTTCGTGACCGATCACTTGCGGCAAGGGAAACGGCAAGTGGTGCCGCGCGAGATCGGTGGAGCACACGCCGCAGTGGCTCACGCGCAACAGGCGATACCCAGGGCCGAGCTGCCGATGTGGAGCACCCGCGCGCTCGATGTCCCAGCCGTTGGTTGGCGAACCAACGAAGCGATACGGTGTCGGTCGGAGCGACGTGTCGGCGTAGTATTCGAGCGCGCCGAAGGCGATCGATTCCGACACGGCAGCCCGGCCCTGAGCACCCTGCTCCCCGTCAGCTGCTGATGAGGAGGATATAGGCGGCGACCAACAGCGTGAGCACAACCCCGCCGTAGAGCAGGTAATCACCGTAGCGCCGGTAGCGCTCGGGATGCTCGAGGTAGTGCTCTTTCAAACGGTCGACCAGGTCTCGAATCGGCAGCACGTGGCGGGACTCCTTTGGAGATGGCGCCGCAGAGGGCTGTTCATCGGCATCAGAGGTTCTGCCTAGCCGATCACGCTCGCGGTCTGCAAGCGAATTGGCGAAGGCGACGGATTGAATCGCAACGACATGTTTCAACATGGTACTCGCTCCATTTGAAGCCGGTGGCGCGCGACCGACGGCGCGTGGTCACACCGTCAGCCGGATCACCGGCGCGCTCTGCCGGTGGCGTCGTACGACGCCGACACACAAACAAGAGAGCGAGTTAGGCCGGCGGGTTGTCAGCGGCCGGTCGGTGCGTACCGCAGTGGACGAACCGCATCGGCAAATGTCCGCGCCGCAGTGCCAGCTGAATCGGCGTGCGCAGGATGCTGCGGGTCGCGGGTGCCGACACGGTGGTCTTGATCGCATCGCGCGCCGGACTACGCGCCGGGAACTGAATGGCCTCGGCGTCGCTGACGGCATCGGGCAACGAGGACGATGAGAACGCCAAGTGACTCAGGCGAATGCGGGCTGTACGCTGCGGGCTGCGACCGCTGTCCGCGATCGAAAAATCCGCTTGCCACACCAAACAAGCAAGCACTAGCACCTGTGCCCAAACGGTACGTTCCCACCGGCGTCGCATGAGGCCGTGATGCTACGCGCCTGCCGGGGCGAGGTCAAATCAAGGCGTCGGTGTCAGGGTGCCGACGATGCGGGTGACGCCGCGGGTGTTGAGGGCAAGGGGGAAGGTACTTCTGGAGACGGCGTGGGCGCAGGAGGTGACGGCTCCGGCGTCAGTGCGACGACGGGCGACTCCGACCGCGTGACGTCGATCGCAACGCCCCAAGCGTCTTTGATGGCGGCGTGCGCGCGTGTGAGGTCGATGCGACTGGTCAAGCCGGCCTGCTCGACCAGTTCGTCGAAGTGACTCACGAGCGCACCGGCGCGCTTGTAGATGTCGTCGTGCGCCTCGATCAGAGCGTGGCCGTCGGACAGGCTGGCCAATTTGATTGGCTCGTACATCACCCACACCGGCGTGTCGTTGGGCGCTTCCTTGAACAAGCGCTCGACATCCCCCGGCCGCAGGCGAAGGCATCCGTGAGTGGCGAACCTGCCGACGCTCCAGGGTGCGTTGGTGCCATGAATGCCGTAGTCGCCGGCCGACAACTGGAGCCAGTACTCACCGAGCGGATTGTCAGGACCAGGCGGCACGCTGGTCTTCACCGGCTCCCCCTTTTCGCGCATCTCGGCCTGAATGGCCGGTGGGACGTGCCAAGTCGGCTTGCGCCGACGGCTCAGAATTTTGAAGCGACCCGGCGGCGTTTCCCAATCCGCTTTGCCGACGGCGACCGGAAACTGCGCGATCAGTTCGTTGGCTTTGAACCAGTACAACGTGCGGTCGACGATGCTGATGATCAACCCGTCCACGAGTTTCGCGACGATATGTCGGTTGGAGAACACCAATTGCTGCCCAAGGTGCAGCTTGCGTGGATCGGCGAGGTTGTTCATGGCCGCGGCGAGCTTCACGCTCATGCCGAACTTGGGCGCCAAGCGGGCGAGAGAGTCGCCGGCCTGAACCGTGTAGTGGACCTCTTCACCCACGACGTCGTGATATACGGGCAGCGTCGCCGCACCGCTGCCACGCGCGCAGCCCAGCGACACGAGGGTGGCTAGGGAGGTCAGGTTGAACCGGATGAACCGCCGAATCGTCATGCGCTCTGGCGCGCCATGATGCGGCGGAACAAGCCGGGCGCGAGATGCCGGACCACGATGCCGAGCGCCATGTAACGCGGCACGGTGATCTCGGGCCGATTGCGGCGGATCGCGTCGAGGATCGCCTCGGTGAGTTGGCGCACCGGAATCATGCGGGCGCGATTGGCCGCCGGGAACTCTTTGAACGATTCGTGCTCGAACAGTTCGGTATCGATCACCCCGGGATTCACCAGCGTAATGCCGACTCCGGTACCACGCAGTTCGTACCACAGGCTCTCGGTGAATCCGGCGGTGGCGAACTTGGTCGCGCAGTAGTGCGTGTGGTGCGCGGTGCCGAGCCGGCCAGCAATCGAGGAGACGTTGACGATATGCCCCGAGCGCTGCGCCAGTAGCAATGGCAGCACCGCTTTGGTGCAGTACACCAGACCGAAGAAGTTGGTGCGCATCAGATCTTCGTACTCGTCGATCGGGGCGTCCCTCGCTAGGGTCCAGCGACTGTAGCCGGCGTTGTTGACGAGGATGTCGATGCGGCCGAAGTGAGCGCGCGCCTGCGCGATCATCGCTTCCACTTGCGCGCCTTCGCGCACGTCGCAACGGAGCGCCAGCGACGGGGCGTGGCGCTCGCAGGCTTGTTTCACTTCGTTGAGTTTGTCTTCGCGGCGTGCGGCCAGGACCGTGCGCGCCCCTTCTTCGGCCAGACGGAGGGCGAGGTCTTTCCCGATGCCACTGGAGGCGCCGGTGATCAGAGCGACGGCATCGCGGAAGTGCACGGGCATGGTGGCCAAGCAAGTAGCCGCTGCGTCTGACACGGCCGCGCCGGCAGGTCAAGCCAATGATCTGGCCAATCGTCTACGGCATCGCGAAGTGACCCGCGCTGCCGTGCAACGCGGTGGTGCTGCAGACACGGTACGCGCCGGCAGTAACGTCGAGCGTGAGCGCGCCATCGGGCGCGCGCCAGGTGTCGAGGTCGCGACCGCTGAGCCGGACGGCGTAGCCACCGGTCTGCTGTCGCAAGGAGACGCGCAGCACGGCGCCGTCCGCCCGCCGCATCAGACCGCGATACGCACCGGGTGTCTCTGCACTCATGCGCAGCTGGCCGGGTGCGAAGGCAAGGGTTGCCACCTCACCTTGCGCCCCGCTCATACTGATGGCGAGCGCATCAGTGCGGGGGTTGAAGGGGCCGGGCAGCTGCAGATCCGCGCGCAACTGCGCCGGGCCACAGCCGTCGGTGCCGGATCGGACCGCAGCGGTGCGAATACGCAACTGCGGTGTGACGCTCTGGCGCTCGATCGCGCCGCGATCAAACTTGCCGCCCGCTGGACGCGGGTTGCCATCGTGATCGACGGTGACCGACGCGGACGCCTGGGCGCTGTTGAGCGCCGGACTGGTCGCTGCCGGTGTGTAGGTTCTGGCCTCCAGCCGTGGATCGCCGGCCACCGTGCCGTGGCCCTGGCCGCTGGCCCGCGTCCAGGTGCCGCGATTGACGTCGTCGCCCGAAAACACGGTGGCCGTTGGTGCAGTCTCCTGCACGATCAGCCGCTCGTGCAAATTGGGGCGCGCGAAAATATTGCGGGCTTCGAACAGCGTGACGCCGGGCGCGAAATCGAGCGCCTTGCCCGGACCGTTCACGACGCTGTCCGTCAGCGCGAGCGTGTATCCGCCCCCGATTGCCCGCACGCCGAGGTCGTTGTTCACCACCGTACTGAACGCGATGGTGGTCTGCGCACCGACGGGGCCGGTAACGTTGAGACCAGTGCGGTTGCCGTCGATCACGGCGTTCTCGATGTACGCGCTGTCGCTGACTTTGACGCCCGAACATTGATTGCCGCGGCTGGTGGCGCGCAGCATGGTGACGTTCGATCCCTGCAGATCGAAGCCGTCTTGCGAGTTGCCGATCGCGCTGGCGTTGTCGAACACGATGTTGCTGCACCCGGTGTCCACATTGAAGCCGTCAGACTCGCCGTCGCAGCCGCCGCCATCGTCGTTGGCTTCGCTACGGGTGTTGATGATCTGCACGTCGTGCGCGCCGGCGAAGATCCGCACGCCGGTGCGGAAGTTGTGGTGCAGCACCGTGTCGCGGATGGTCACGCGCGCCGCGCCGGCGACCCAGATACCGGTCTTGTTGTCATGAATGGTGAGGCCGGACAGCTCGATGTCGTGCGCGCCGGCGCGCACAAAGATCGTCTCAGCGAACCCGCCGGTGAGCTCAAAACCCTGGACGCGCACGTACCCAGCGCGGCTGGAGAAATCGAACGCCGAGTAGCTGCGGTTCGCATCCGGGCTCTGCAACACGGCGCCGGACAATCCGCGAATGGTGATCACCCCATTGGCTCGACCCGCGCGTTGGATCACGATCGCTTCGCGATAGATGCCCGGCGTCACCACCACAGTGTCACCCGGTTGGGCCTGCGCGATCGCGCTCGCGATGGTGCGGAAGGGCTGGTCAGTCCGGCCGGCGGCGTGTGCGGGGGCAGTGGGGGTGACGAAGTATGTGGCCGCGTGTGCGACCGACGGCGCCGCGCACGCCAATCGTATCAGCGTGGTGAGCATTCGGAGTTGCCAGCCTGCGCGCGCCATCGGTGTCTCCAGAAACACAAAGGCCGTCACCCGCCGTGGCACGGGTACGGCCTTTGTGAACATTGGCTCAGTGACGCGCCGGGTTTCGCAGCCCGATGCGTTCGAGCGCACTAACGATCAGTCAACAGAGCAACGCGTGTGCCCGGTGCGTGCCGGCGCGGTGCCTGCCTGCGCGTGTCACACGCGAGCGTGCGGGGTGATGAGAGGCTGACGATTTTGGAGACTTCACCCGCGAATGACGCTGGCGCCGCAGGTGGGGCGCGAGATGATGTGCGCGGCGGTGCGCGCTACAGCGTGTCGCTGGCGCGGAAGATGCCGTTGCGGCCCGCGCCGCACGGCCTGGTGCTTTGCGAGTGGGGCTGTGGTACTTCGATCGCCGCACGCATGGCCCACATCTACATCGAGAACATCGCCGCGCATGACGGGCAGGAAATTACGCTCAAGGGCTGGCTGTACAACAAGCGGTCGAGCGGCAAGCTGCACTTTCTCCAGGTGCGCGACGGCACCGGGATTCTCCAATGCGTGATGTTCAAGAACGACGTGCCGCCCGAGCAGTTCGCATGCGCGGACCACATCACGCAAGAGTCGTCGCTGATCGTGACCGGCACCGTGCGTGCCGATGCGCGTGCACCGCTTGGCTTTGAGATGAGCGTAGGCGATCTGCAGGTCGTCCACGCGGCGCAAGAATACCCGATCACGCCCAAGGAGCACGGCGTTGCCTTCCTGCTCGATCACCGCCACCTGTGGCTGCGCTCGGCCCGCCAGCACGCGATTCTGCGCGTGCGCAGCGAGATCATTCGGGCCTGCCGTGACTACTTCGACGGCCGCGGCTTCACGCTCATCGATGCGCCGATCTTCACCCCGGCGGCGTGCGAAGGCACTACCACGCTGTTCGAAACGGCTTATTTCGACGAGAAGGCCTATCTCACGCAGAGCGGCCAGCTCTATGTCGAGGCCGGCGCGATGGCGTTCGGCAAGGTGTATTGCTTCGGCCCGACGTTTCGGGCGGAGAAGTCCAAGACACGCCGCCACCTCACCGAATTCTGGATGGTCGAGCCGGAAGTCGCGTTCATGGATCTTGCCGGCGACATGGACCTCGCGGAGGACTTCATCGTCTACGTTGTGCAACGCACCGTGCAGAACCGGCGCCGCGAGTTGGAGATGCTGGAGCGCGATGTGACGGCCCTTGAACGCGTGCAAAAGCCCTTTCCGCGCATCGCCTACGCGGAGGCCATCGAGATTCTCCAGCGTAAGGAGTTCGCGGTGGCCTGGGGCGCCGACTTGGGTGCCGACGAGGAGACCGCGTTGGCATCGAGTTTCGATCGACCGGTGTTGGTCCATCGCTACCCGGTCGAGAGCAAGGCCTTCTACATGAAGGGCGATCCCAATGACCCGCGGGTGGCGCTGTGCGTCGACGTGCTGGCGCCCGAAGGCTACGGTGAAATCATCGGCGGTGGACAACGGGAGGACGACTTGGACGTGCTGACGCGCAAGATCGCGGAACACCAGCTGCCGATGGATGCCTTCAGTTGGTACCTCGACCTGCGCCGCTATGGCGCGGTGCCGCATGCTGGATTCGGGATGGGGATTGAGCGCGCGGTCGCCTGGATCTGCGGCTTGCATCACGTGCGCGAGACGATTCCGTTTCCGCGCATGCTTGAACGGTTGCGTCCCTGATGAAACGAATCGCTGGGTTGGTGATCGTGGTGTTGCTCGCCGCGTGCGAGTCCTCACCGCCGCCCGAGCAGGCCGCACTGTCGGCCGCGCCAGCGACCCCGGCGGAAGAACCTGCGCCACCGCCCGCAGCCGTCCCACACGAACCGCTGCCACGAGTCGTCGCCGGCCTCGCGCTCGGCGCCAGCCTGAGCGACGCGCAAGCGAAGCTCGGCATGCTCAATTGTCACGACAATCCGGAAGGGTTCCGCGTCTGCTCGCCGGCGAAAGCGCCGGCAGACACTCCGGCGAAGCTCGAAGTCTACTTCGTGCACGACCGCGTGGTGTCGCTGGCCTATGAGAGCGACATCGGCGCCAATGTGTGGAACTTTTTGAACGACCACGTGACGCGCTACGGTCGCCCCAGCCTCAACGGCACCAACCAAACCGACAAGCTCGGGCGCACGCACGAGATCTACGGCTGGAAGGACGACCACAGCATCTATTCCGTCCGCTTCGTGTGGCAAGGCGAGGGCGCCGAGCGCCGGCTGGCGACCACCGCAATCGCGCTCTGGGACCGCGATGCGTTTCAAGCGTGGGAGGCGGAGAAAAAAGCGCCGCTGACACCGACGCCAGCGCTAGCCGAGACGACCTGAGGCGTGGAAACGCTCGCGATCGGAACTTAGGCGGTGACGCGGACCGCGCGCGAGCCGATGGTCGGCGGCTTGGCGGACGCCGCGGCATGCGGGCCGCCGGTCGGCAAGTGGATGCGGAAGGTTGCCCCGCGGCCTGGTGCGCTCCGCACGTCGATCTCGCCACCGAGCAGGCTGACCAGCCGCTTCACGATGTACAGACCGAGGCCGACGCCGCCGACCGCCGGGTCGCGATCCGACGATTGGCGGAACATGTCGAAGATCACGCTGAGGTCTTGCGCGGCGATCCCGCGACCGGAATCCTGCACGACGAAGTGGACGCGGCCGCCATCGGCATCGGCAGTGACCGTGAGCGACACTTGGCCGGCGTCGGTGAACTTCAACGCGTTGTGGATGAGATTGCGCAGCACGACCTGCAGCTTGCCGGCGTCGCTGCGCATGCGCGGCACCGTGCCGTCAACGCGGAAGTTCAGCTCAACACCCGGCTTGCGCCAGGCGCCGGGGATCGCCGCAAACATGCGTTCCACCACGTCGCGCACGTTGACTTCCCGCAGCTCGACCGACATCAGCCCGCGCTCGAGTCGGCCAACGTCGAGAGTGGCTTGGATCAAGTCGAGCAGTTGCACCGACTGTTCCTGGACGCGCTTGAGGATGTCCTGGTGGTCCTCGGTCAGGTCACCAAACATGCCCTCGCGCTGCATTTCCGTGTAGCCCATGATGACGTTGAGCGGCGTGCGCAGCTCGTGCGACATGGTGGCGGTGAACTCTTCGCGCAGCGCGCTGGCCATCTTCAGATCGTTGACGAGATTGGCAATCTCGAGCGCGGCGGCCGCCTGCAGGGCGATCCCGCTGAGGATGCGGCAAGCCTTGGCCGAGGCCGGTGCCACTCCGCGGCGGGCCGTGATCACGAGCCCGAGCACACGGTCGCCGCGCTGCAATCGCGCCGCCAGGATTGCCGAGGCTTTCCAGCGGCGCATGAGCGCATCAAGAACCGGATCGTGCAGCGCGGCGCGCGGGATGTCGGCCATCCCCTCGCTGAGCGCGCTGTGCAGCTGCGGCGCATTGCGCATGCTGACTTCGAGCTGCTGCACTTCAACGCCCGCGGCCGCGCCGGCAACCGCGGCGATGCGGAACACTTCGCGCTCCGCATCCCACAGCAGCACGGCACTGGCGGCGCTCTGGGTCAGCGAGCACACATTGCGCGCGACCCGCACGGCCACCTCACCGGCGTCGAGCGAGGCGGAGACGTCGCGCGTTGCGGCCAGCACCGCCTCCGCTACTTCGCTGGCTTCGTGCTGCGCCGCGTTGGCGGCCGCCAACTGCTGCCCGGTGCCGGCAAGGTCAGCGATCCGCTGGCGCAGCCGCTGCTCACGTGTGCCGCGCACGGCCACGCTCGCACTCCCCAGCACGGCGGCCAAGCCGAGTGCGCACGGCGCGGTCCACTCGTGCGGCAGGCCGCTGAGCCACCAACCCAAGCCGGCTGCGCACGCCGTGAGTGCCGGTCCCCACAGTGGTTGAGGCACCAAGAGCGGCGCCGCAAGAACAGCGATCACCAACACGGTGAGCAACGGCGCCGGGGCCACGTGCAGCCAGGGCTGCGCGGCCGCGAAGGTTGCGGTTAG
>JBGOUW010000074.1:0-13210 GCA_041477755.1 Binatia bacterium | reverse complement strand
TGATGATTCGAAGACCGTTCGCCGGGCGGCGCGTGAGCAACTAGTGGAAGCGATCTACGCCCAAGCGAGCGCGGTGGGAATCGGCGTCGTGAGCGTCGAAGACATCGATCGGCTCAACATCTATCACGCCGCGCTCGAGGCCATGCGGCTTGCGATTCTTGCGCTTAGCGTGGAACCCGAATACCTGCTGGTCGACGCCCGACGAGTTCCGGGCATCGACGTACCGCAGTTGCCGTTGGTGAAGGGCGATGCGCGCAGCTTTTCCATCGCGGCGGCGTCGATCGTGGCGAAGGTGGCGCGCGATCGCATGATGGTGGAACTCGACGCGAGCTATCCTCACTATGGGTTCGCGGCCAACATGGGGTACGGCACCAAGGCCCACCTTGATGCCATTGAGCGCTGCGGCCCGTGTCCGGTGCATCGGCGCTCCTTTGCCCCGGTGCGGCAGCCACGCCTTCCCGGACTTTTGTGAGCTGATGTTTCCCGTCGCCTTTCGCCGCGTGCCAGCGTAGGTATAATCCCCCCCCAAATGGCTACCGACATCACCATGCCGAAGCTGACCGATACGATGGCCGAAGGCACCATTGTGCGCTGGCTCAAGCACGTCGGCGATCGTGTCACCGCTGGAGACATCCTGGCCGAAGTCGAAACTGACAAGGCCGACATGGAACTTGAGGCGGCGCACTCCGGTGTCGTGACCGCGATCAAAGTCAACGAAGGTGATACGGCCCCCGTCGGTGCAGTTATCGCGGTTCTAGGCGCGGAGAACGAGGGCATTGTCGCGAGAGACGGCGGAGCGAGCAAGTCCGCGCCGCCGACAAAGCCAGCCGCGCCCGTACCCCCGCCCACTCCATTGGCTCGACGCGCCGCGCAGGAGCGTGGTGTTGCGGTCCAGGCCATTGCTGGCAGCGGGGCCCGTGGGCGCGTTGTACGGCGTGACGTTGAACCGATGCAACGCACGGCACCGACAGTCGTGCCCGCGGCGCCGGCGGGCCGGGTCGCGTTTTCGAAGATGCGCCTCACCATCGCGAAGCGTATGGCCGAGGCGAAACGCGACGTGCCGCACTTTTACCTGACCAGTGAAGTAGAGATGGATGCCGCCATCGCGCTGCGGGCGTCGTTGGAAAAGATTGCGGTGATACGCGAGCCGGTCACCGTAACGCATCTGTTGATCAAAGCGGTCGCACTCGCGCTGCAGCGCCATCCGCGGGTCAACGCGGCGTGGGACAACGATGGCCTGCGGTTCTCCGACGCGATCAACATTGGAATCGCCACCGCCATCGACGATGGGTTGCTGGTGCCAGTGCTGAAAGGTTGCGAACGGCTATCGTTGGAGGCGATCGCGACCGGGGCCCGCCAGCTCAATGAGAAGGCTCGCGGCGGGCGCTTCTCGGCCGACGAAATGTTGGGCGGCACGTTCACCATCTCCAACCTCGGTATGTTCGACGTGGACGAGTTTTCCGCCGTGATCAATCCGCCGCAGGCCGGGATCTTGGCAGTCGGCACGGTAAAGGAGCGCGCGATTGCGCGCGGTGGCGCGCTGGTCGTTGCCAGAACGATGCGCGTGACCCTCTCCTGCGATCATCGGGTGCTCAACGGCGTCGAGGGCGCGCAGTTTTTGCAGGAGTTGAAGCGACTGCTCGAAAATCCGGTGACGTTGGTGATGAGTAGCGGATGACGCTCAGCGTGCGGCAACTGGGTCGGATCGGCTACGCGGAGGCACTTGCGCTGCAAGAGGAACTCGTCATCGAGCGGATGGCCGACCGCGTACCGGATCAGTTGTTACTGCTCGAACATGATCCCGTGTACACCCTCGGACGCGGCGCTGATGCGGCGGACCTGCGCGGTGCGGAGGCGCAGTTTGCCGTGCCCGTGTTCCGAGTCAGTCGCGGCGGTGGCGTTACGTTTCACGGACCGGGACAGCTGGTGGCCTATCCGATCATCAAATTGACGGGCGTTCGACGCGACGTACGGTGGTATCTGCAGCGCCTGGAGGACGTGGTCATTCGAAGTTGCGCGGCGCTGGACGTAGCCGCGCATCGCCACCCGAGTGGTACTGGGGTATGGGTTGGCGACGCGAAAATTGCGTCGATTGGCATCGGCTTGCGGCGCTGGGTCACGTTCCACGGGCTTGCGTTGAACATCACGACCGATCTTGCGTATTTTCGCTCGATCGTGCCCTGTCGTTTGCCCGGCCTACGCGTCAGCTCGTTGGCCGAGCTGTTGCCGAACGCCCCCACCCTCGAGCAGGTCGCCAAGGTGGTAGCCTGCGAGTTCAGTGACCGGTTCGCGCTGTGCGCGATGGAAGAGGTGGCGGCGTGAGCGAGACGGGGGCATCAATGGTGCGGCGGCGGCATCCCGATTGGATCAAGGTGCGCGCCCCTGGCGGCGAGGTGTTTCACGATACCAAGCGGACTGTGCGCGAGCTGAGGCTGCACACCGTCTGCGAAGAGGCGCACTGTCCCAACATCGGCGAGTGCTGGAGCCATCGCACGGCGACCTTCATGCTCATGGGCGACGTTTGCACGCGCAATTGCGGCTTCTGCGCCGTGACGCACGGCCGCCCGATGACGCTCGACCCCGATGAGCCGATGCGCGTTGCCGAAGGGGTGGCGCGGCTCGGTTTGCGGCATGTGGTGGTCACCTCCGTCGATCGCGATGATCTGTCGGACGGCGGCGCCCAGCACTTCGCGGCCACGGTCATCGCAATCAAGGATCTCGTGCCGAGCTGTAAGGTGGAAGTATTGGTCCCCGATTTTCAAGGGAATCTGGCGGCGGTGGAGACGGTGGTAGACTCACCGGTCGATGTCTTCAACCACAACACCGAGACGGTGCCGCGGCTCTACAAGCGCGCGCGCGCTGGCGCACGCTACGAGCGCACGTTGGGGCTATTGCGCCGCGCGCGCGATCGGCGCGCCGACCTGATCACGAAGACGGGGATAATGCTCGGTCTGGGCGAAGAACGCGCCGAACTGCAGCGTGTCTTCGCCGACTTGCAAGCCGTCGACTGCAACATTCTTACCCTCGGACAGTATCTCCGACCGACCGCGAGTCACTTGCCGGTCGAACGATATTTGCCGCCCGAGGAATTCGCCGCGCTGCGCGTCGCAGCGCTCCAATTCGGCTTCCGGCACGTCGAATCGGGGCCGTTGGTGCGCAGCTCCTATCATGCTTGGGAACACGTCTTGTAGCGCGCAGTGGGTGGACACTGCGGGGGTTTTCTGCAATTGTCGCGGGCGGTTTACCAGAGTTGCAGGCGCGAGGGGGCGGTGAATGATCAAATTGTATGACCATCCGGATTGTCCGTTTGCTCAGAAGGTCCGGGTGGTTCTGGCCGAGAAGGAATTGGAATTCGAGCGGGTGTTCGTCGATTTGCGAGCGGGCGGGCAGCGCACACCCGAGTTTCTGAAGCTGAACCCCTACGGCAAAGTACCGGTGCTCGTCGATGAGGAGTTGGTCGTCTACGATTCGACGATCATCAACGAGTATTTGGAGGACGAGTATCCCCACCCACCGCTGATGCCGTCTGATTCCGCCGGTCGGGCGCGCGTGCGGACGCTCGAAGACTACTGCGACAATTCCTTTCTGCCGGTCGCGACACTGGTATTGACCGAGTTGGCCAAGGGCGAGGGTGAGCGCGATGGCGAGAAGCTGAAACGGTACCAAGCCGAATTGGCACGCGCCCTCATCCGCTTGGAGGGCGCACTCGATGGCAAGGAATTCCTCGCGGGAGAGTTCTCGCTCGCCGATGTCGCCTTCGCCCCGCGTGTATTGATCCTGCCCCAGTTGGGGGTCGAACTCGATCCGCGTTTGCGTCAAGTGCCGGCATGGATTGAGCGTCTGCGCCAACGCCCGAGTGTACAAGTACTGGAAGCGTAGCCGGCGAGTGGCAGCAGCTAGCAAGCTCGCAGAACAACGATTGAGGAGGGGGAACGATGGAAGTGCTTGATGGATTGTTCCGTTGGCTCCATGTGCTAGCCGGGATCGTGTGGATTGGGCACCTCTACTTCTTCAACTTCGTCAACGGCCCGTTCGCGGCCACCATGGACGCGGAGACCAAGAAGAAGGTCGTGCCTGAGCTGATGCCGCGCGCCCTCTATTGGTTTCGCTGGGGTGCGGTGTGGACGTGGGCGACCGGCGTACTGCTGCTGCTGCTGGTCTACTACCACTCCAATCTGGTGTTCGAAGGTATGCGGTCCAACTGGGGTCTGCCGGCGTTCATCATGATCGCTGTGACGTTTCTCGGCGTGTTTGCGTACGATATCCTCTACAAGGGTCCACTCAAAGACCTGCAGAGGGGCTTCATAGGAGGCGTAGTCCTCGCGGCCGTGGTCGTGTGCCTGATGGCATGGTTCGCCGGGTTCAGCTACCGGGGCTATGCGATTCATCTCGGCACGATGTTCGGCACCATCATGGCCTTCAACGTCTGGTTCCGCATCTGGCCGTCGCAGCAGAAGATCATCACGGCGATCAAAAACGGGGAGCCGCCCGACGCTGTGCTGGTCGCGTTGGCGGGCTTGCGTTCCCGCCACAATACCTACATGTCCGTGCCGCTGGTGTTCATGATGGTGAGTCAGCACGCCACCTGGGCCGCGAATCCGCTGATCGTGGCGGCGATCGTTCCGATCGGTTGGGGCCTTGTCTATTACCTCTACGACCGCGCACCCAAAGTGAAGGGCTTCTAGTCGTCGTTGTTCCTATCGCAGCGTGCAGCGCGAGAGGCCCTTCCAGCGCTGCGTTGTCACTTGGCCGAAAAGCTGAAGCCGATTGTCTTGGCCTCCTTCGGGGCGAGGGAGACTGTCGCACTGCGGGTACCGAGGCGTTCGTGCCACGCTGCGATCTCGTAGTCGCCAGGCGGTAGGTTCCGCAATTCGAATTGGCCGTCGGCTCCGGTCACCGCGAAGTACGGGTGATCGAACACACCGAGATAGGCTTTCATCCACGGGTGGATGTCGCACTTTAGTTCGATGACAGCCTCGGGTTTGTCGATGGTCACATTGCGCGCCGCGCCCCTCACCGGGAGCATGAAGTTCCATCCACTCGCATTCTGAGGAACACCGTGAACGTTATGAGCCAGCGGGTCGCCGTTCATGAAGCGAACGGGTTGCCCACTTTGAGCAGCGGCGACACGAGGGACGAACACGCAACCCTTTTGATCGATGACCACCGGTGTTTCCGGAACCGCGAAGATGCGTTCACCCAGTCCCTGCTTCACAAAGACCAACACGTTCGCGAGGCTGCCGTCCTTCACGACTACATCGTCGGCGTAGATAGGTCCTTCGTGCTGCACGGCGCACTCGGCGAAGCTGCCGAGCTGCAGCGGCGCAGGCTGTGGGGCGGTGCCTTCAAATTGTACGCGTCCGCTAACCGATCCGGCTGTCGAGAGATCGAGAGGGGTTGCCGGGCGCTTTGCGGGGACCGATTGGTTGTCCGAGCAGCCGGCACCGAGGATGACGAACACAAGTGCAAGCGCAGTTTGCTTCAGCATCACGATCTCCTTGAAAGCACCCTCACCCTGCGATGAATCGGTGTACGGGGTCGCGGGCGCTGAGGCAAGTCAGGGTCGAGGTTACCTTGACACGTCGGTACCGGTGGGACATAAGGCCAGCAACTAGGAATAATTCCTGATAAGGAGGAGCACCATGGGCAAGACTCTGAAGGGAACCAAAACGCACGAGAATTTGAAGGGCGCGTTCGCGGGCGAATCGCAAGCGAACCGCCGGTATCTGTACTTCGCACGCCGCGCGGATATCGAGGGCTACCCCGACGTCGGTGGACTGTTCCGCGATACGTCGGAAGCCGAAACTGGCCACGCGTTCGGCCACCTCGACTTCCTCAAAGAAGTCGGCGACCCCTGCACCGGTGTGCCGATCGGTGACACTGAGAAGAATCTCAAGTCGGCGGTCGAAGGCGAGACCTACGAGTACACCGAGATGTATCCCGGCTTCGCGAAAACCGCGCGGGGCGAAGGCTTCGACGAGATCGCCGAGTGGTTCGAGACCCTCGCGCGTGCCGAAAAGTCGCACGCTGGCCGCTTCCAGAAGGGCCTGGATAGCCTGTCCCTATAGTCACTGGGTGGCGGCGGGAGATGCCCGCCGCCGCCCACTGCTTTTGCCATGGAACCGATCCGTCTCTACCAAGTCATCGGCCTCGATCGGTACGAACGCGAACGCGACGAGTTCCGTCGCCGCATTATCGCGTTGAAGAAGCGTCGGCGAGTGAGCGTCGGCGAGGACATTACGTTCGTCTTCGAGAATCAGGATACGGTCCTATTTCAGATTCAAGAGATGCTGCGGGCCGAACGCATCACCGATCTCGACAAGGTGCGCGAGGAACTGGACTGCTACAACGAGCTCATCCCACACCCCGGTGAACTGAGCAGCACGATGCTGATCGAGATCACTCAGCAGGAGCACATTCGCGAGCGACTGGTGCGCCTTCAGGGCATCGAAGAAGCCGTGCGGTTCGAGGTTGGTGACATCGGCGTCAAGGGTGAGTTCGAGGCCGGCCGCAGCAAAGAGGACAAATTGAGCGCGGTGCAGTACGTGCGCTTCGAGTTCGACGAGGCCGCGCGCCAACGATTTGTGGGCGGCCGCGATCCAGTTCGGTTGGTGGTGGATCATCCCCAGTATCAAGCGGCGAGACTGCTCGATGACGTCGTGTGCCGCGCGTTAGCGAACGATTTCGCCGACGGCCGCGCAGCATGAAGGTCGTACCTCCTGAGACTTCGCGAAGCCACAGCGGACGGCGCACGCGCCAACTCGACGCGACCTATGACGTGGTGCAGGCGGCACACGACCATCCGGCGGCCGAGCAGGTGCACGAGCGTGTGCGTCGGCGGCTACGCCGTGTCAGTCTCGGGACGGTTTACCGGAACCTTCAAAAGCTGGCGGCCGAGGGTCGCATCCGCATCGTCGAACTGGGGCCGCGGCGTACCCGCTTTGATGGACGGCTCGATGAGCACGAGCACTTCGTGTGCGACGCATGCGGGTCGATAAGTGATCTGCCGTCGAACGCCGGGCGTCTGGCGGGCGCGGCGCGCCTCCGGCGAGCCGGATTTGGTATCGACCGCCATACGCTCACCTTCTTTGGGCTCTGTCCCGCGTGCCGACGAGTCCAGGGCTGAGCATCTTTTCGTGGCCAGCCGAACCTGTTAAGGTCTGCCGTGCATGGACTTGCCGCGGCTGATTCCGATCTTTCCGCTGCCCAACGTCGTGCTGTTCCCCGGAGTGCCACTGCCGCTGCACATCTTCGAGCCGCGTTATCGGGAGATGACCCGCGATGCGCGTATGAGTGATCAGGTTATCGGCATGACATTGCTCCGCGGCGACTGGCAAAAGGACTACCACGGCACTCCACCGATCTTCTCGACGGGCTGCGCTGGTCGAATGGTCAGTGCCGAAGAGCTCCCCGACGGTCGCTTCAACATTCTGTTGCACGGGATCCGCGAGTTCAGCATCGTGCGGGAGGCGGGCGACCGGATGTATCGGCAGGCCGAAATCGTGTGGCGTCCGTCGGTGTTGGGCGCGACCATCGGCAGCGACCGCCGCCGCTACCTGCTGGCGCTTCTCGATCGCTTCCTGGTGAGCCAACCGGAGACCCCGGCCCGCAAACTGTTGCAGGATCCCTCGCTCTCGGACGAATTGCTGGTCAACTTTTTCTGCTACGCGCTTGAATTGGCGCCGCTGGAGAAGCAGGGGCTGCTGGAAATGACTTCTCTCGATACGCGCGCTGGCGCGCTGCGCGAGGTACTCGAATTTCGCCTCGAAGAGTTGCGCCTCGCCGGCCGAGCCCCGCTAGGCAACGATCGTTGCCACTGAGCGGCCGCGGCTACATCACCTTGACATTGCGGATACCGCTGAATACGAGATCTCCAAATCCACTATGGAACAAGCAAGAGACCTCACCCTGCTCGAACGCTGGTACGTTCGGGAACTCCTCCGCGGCCTGGTGGTGACCAGTTATCGCTTCTGGCGCAACCTGTGGTTGCACGCCCTGCACGTGGTTGGCCTTGCGAAAGACCGCAAAGCGGCGATCACCGTGCAATATCCCGAGCAACACAAGCGCTACCCGGACAACTACCGCGGCAGTCACCGGCTCACGCTCAAGACCGACGGCTCGGTGCGCTGTACCGCCTGCTTCTTGTGCGCGACCGCGTGCCCTGCGAATTGCATCTACATCGAAGCCGGCCAGCATCCCGATCCGACCGTGGAAAAATTTCCCCTTCGCTACGAGATCGATACGCTGCGGTGCATATACTGCGGCATGTGCGTCGAAGCCTGCCCGTGCGACGCGATTCGGATGGACACCTACGTTCACCCGAAGATCTGGGGCTACAATCGCGCCGACTTCATCGAGCCGAAGGAGGTGCTGATGGACCGCTCCAAGAGGCTCGCTGAAGGTGGCCGCGACGCCCTGCTGGAGGATCTCCTCGCCGGCTACCGCGACGCCGAGAAGGCCCCGTACTAGCTACCAGTTGCAGGCAGGACGAGCGGCGCCATCGGGTGGCAATCAATCAGGGCGTCGGCGAACCCTTGACGGATAGACGCGACCGTGGCGCGGCGCTATATTTGCCGCCGTAAATCGATCACGCGGGCGAGGGACAAGCCATGGCAAAAACGTTCAAAGGATTGATGGAAGAAGCCCGGCAGGCCGTGCCTGAGTGGGGGATCGACGAGGTGCGCGCGCGCCTGTCGAATGGCGGCGGGTACACGTTGATCGACGTGCGCGAGCGCGAGGAGTATCGCGAGGGACATCTGCACGGCGCCCTCTCGCTGCCGCGCGGCTTCCTCGAAATCCGCGCCGAAGAGGTCGTACCGGACAAGGTCGCGCCGATCATCGCCTACTGCGCCGGCGGGACACGGTCGTTGCTGGCTGCCAAACAGCTGCGCGAGATGGGCTACGCGAAGGTTATTTCGATGACCGGCGGCTACTCCGCGTGGAAGGGCGCCGGCTACCCGTGGGAGCAGGACTTCCAGTTCAGCAAGGAGCAGCTCAATCGTTACAGCCGCCACTTCATCCTGCCTGAGGTGGGAGAAAAGGGGCAGGCCAAACTGCTGGAGTCGAAGGTGCTGCTCATCGGTGCTGGCGGACTGGGATCGCCCTCCGCGTTCTATCTGGCCGCCGCCGGCGTCGGCACGCTTGGAATCGTCGACGACGACGTGGTGGACATGAGTAACCTCCAGCGCCAGATTCTTCATACCAACGACCGCGTCGGCGTGTCGAAGGTGGAGTCGGCGCGCCTCACCCTCAACGCGCTGAACCCTGACGTGAAGGTGATTGGATACCAGGAGCGGCTCTCGTCCGAGAACATCCTCGAAATCATCAAAGACTACGACGTGATCGTCGATGGCTGCGACAACTTTCCGACGCGCTACCTGGTCAACGATGCGTGCGTGATGACCGGGAAGCCCAACGTCCATGGCAGCATCTTCCAGTTCGAAGGGCAGGCCTCGGTGTTCTATCCGCATCGTGGACCGTGCTACCGCTGCTTGTTCCCAGAGCCGCCGCCGCCGGGCGCCGCGCCGAGTTGCCAAGAGGCCGGCGTCTTGGGGGTGCTTCCGGGGCTGGTCGGTACCGTGCAAGCGCTGGAGACCATCAAGCTACTGCTCGGCATCGGCAAGCCGCTCATTGGGCGCATGATCTACTTCGATACGCTCAGCATGGAACTGCGCATCCATAAGTTGCGCAAGGACAAGAACTGTCCCGTCTGCGGTCCCAACCCGACGGTGACGAAGCTGATCGACTACGAGGAGTTCTGCGGTCTGCGCGGTGGCCACGCGTCAGACGCGCCACCCGCCGACACGCACGCGGGCGCGTAGGCAATTTCGAGGGCCGGTCCATGAGGATCGGCCCTCGTCGTTTGAGGGAGACAACATGACTGCGGGCTTACGCCACGAGTGCGGTGTCTTCGGTGTCTTCGGCCTGCCTTCGGCTGCCCGGCTAACGTACCTCGGCCTGCACGCGTTGCAGCATCGCGGTCAGGAGTCGTCCGGCATGGTGGTCGGCGACGGCGCGCGCTGGCAGCGTCACGTCGGCATGGGGCTCGTGGATGAGGTATACGACGAGACCATCGTCAGCGGACTCTCCGGCGACGTCGCGATCGGTCACAACCGCTACTCCACCAGCGGCACCTCGACCCTCGACAACGCGCAGCCGGTTGCGAATGGTGAGGGGTCAGAGCTGGTCGCCGTCTGTCACAATGGCAATCTTCTCAACCCCGAGGAGCTTGCACCGGCGTTGCCCCACGGCACCTCCGACACGCGCGTGTTTGCGCAGGCGCTACGCGGGGTCGATCAGCGGGACTGGACGAGCGCGGTTGTGGAGATTCTTGGCCGTGCCGTCGGCGCGTTCTCGCTCCTGATGGTTCACGGGCGGGCGTTGTATGCGGTGCGTGATCCATACGGGTTTCGACCGCTGGTGCTGGGCACGTTAGGCGACGGCTGGGTCGTTGGCTCGGAGTCGTGCGCCTTCGACTTGGTCGGGGCACAGGTGCGCCGCGAGATCGCGCCCGGCGAGCTCGTGTGCATCACCGACGCGGGGATCGAGAGTCGCCGCATCGGTCATGCCGAGGCGAGTCCGTGCGTCTTCGAATGGATCTACTTCTCGCGACCGGACAGCGTCGTCTTCGGCCGGAGCGTGGGCGAAGTTCGGGTGGCGCTCGGGCGGGAATTGGCGCGCGAGGCGCCAGCGGTCGCGGACTGCGTCGTCGCTGTGCCGGATTCCGGAAATTTTGCGGCCCAGGGCTTTGCGCAAGAAGCCGGACTGCCGTTGGTGCATGGACTGATTCGCAATCACTACGTCGGCCGCACCTTCATCGAGCCCGAACCGGAGACGCGCGCTTTGCGCGCACGCCTGAAGTACAACATCTACCGCCCAGCCATTCGCGGTCAGCGGGTCGTGCTCGTCGATGATTCGCTGGTGCGCGGTACCACCACGCGCGCCCTCGCGGGCCTGTTGCGTGACGCGGGAGCGCGCGCCGTGCACATGCGAATCAGCGCTCCGCCGCTGCGGCACGAGTGCTTCTTCGGCGTCGACATTCCCAACGAGCAACTGCTCATTGCCGTCGGTCGCGACGAGCGGGAGATCGCGCGTTTGCTTGGTGTGGACACGGTTGGCTACCTGTCGCTGCCCGGGGTGATGCGGGCGGCCCGACCGGAGGGCGGCGTCTGCCACGGCTGTTTCTCCGGCCAGTATCCGCTCCGCGTTGGTGCTGGAAACTCCCTTGGAGTCCCACAGTGATTCTGGTAAGGCCTTCGTCAATGCGTGGCATCGCACGGTCGACAGCGATATCGTCGGTCGAGATGGGGAGAAGGGGGAGGGCATGAAGCAGATCATCGTCCACCAAGAGAAGTGTACTGCTTGCCGTGAGTGTGAGGTGGCCTGCTCGTTCGCCCATGAAGGGGCGTTCGTTCCCGCGTTGTCGCGCATCCGCGTGAATGACTTCTACGAGGAACAGTTCTACCTTCCGATGACCTGCGTCCACTGCGCCGACGCGCCGTGTGCCACCGTATGTCCGACTGTCGCGATCCAAAAGGAACCGGACGGCCAGATCCTCATTCATGAAGACCGCTGTATCGGCTGCAAGATGTGTCTGCTGGCGTGCCCGTTCGGCGTGATGAGCTTCCATCCCGAGGTCGGCGTCGCGCAGAACTGCGATCTCTGCCGCAACGTTCCCGAAGGCCCGCAGTGCGTGCAGTTCTGCGTTCCGCAGGCGCTCGAGTATGCCGACATCGAGACCACTGCCACCGCGAAGCAAAAGATCTACGCTGCAACGATTCAACAATCCCTCACCACGCCAGCGTCCCACTGAGGGCGCGCGTCGGTCGAGTCGTCGTCTCTATGGAAGGTCAGTACGTTCTGATTGGCAACAGCGCCGCCACACTTGCGGCGATCGATTCCATTCGAAGGTTCGATCGCGGCGGTAAGATCGTGCTGCTCAACCGCGAACACGGCACCGCGTACTCGCGCGTCGCCCTGCCGTACTTCGTCGCGGGAGAGATGGCGCTCGACGAGCTGCTGATCCGCCAGCGTCCCGACTACGAGCGTGCGGGCGTCGAGTTGATGGAGGACGCGACCGTTACCAGCATCGATGCCAGCGCGAAGCAGGTCGTCCTCGCCGATGGGCGGCGAGTTCGCTACGGCAAGGCGCTGATCGCGACCGGCTCGGAGTGCAGCGTGCCGCCCATCCGCGGCCTCGACACGGTTCCGCATCACTATCTATGGACCCTCGACGATGCGAAGCGCATGAAGGCCGCGGCGGAGAAGGCGCAAACCGCCGTCGTCATCGGCGGTGGCTTCATCGGCATGTTGGCGGCCGAAGCGCTTCGTAAGCTCAACATCCGCCTGACCATCGTCGAGATGGCGCCGCAATTGTTGCCGCAACTGCTCGACAGCGAGGGCGGCAAGCGGTTCGGGCAAGCCGTGAAAGACGAGGGCGTGACGCTTCGGATCCGCTCGCTCGTCGAAGCCGTCGCGCCGAAAGCTGACAAGATCGAAGTGTCGCTCAAAGGCGGTGAGTCGATCATCGCCGATATGATCGCGGTTGCTGCCGGTGTAAGGCCCAACATCAGCGCACTCACGGGTGGCCCGTGCGCGCTGAACACGGGCGTCGTGGTCGACGAGTTCTTGCAGACTGATTGCACGGATATCTACGCGGCCGGCGATGTCGCCGAAGCAAACGACTTCCTCTCGGATTCGAAGACGATTCACGCGATCTGGCCGACCGCGGTGGACCAGGGCCGCGTCGCAGGCGGCAATATGGCGGGCAAGCGGCTGGCATACCCCGGCAGCCTCGGGATGAATGTCGTCGAGTTGTTCAACGTCACGCTCGCTGAACTGGGCCGGTTCCGCGAAGGCCCGACGGATGACGTCAAGCTCCTGGGCGGCAGTGAGGGTCTTTACCGCAAGCTGGTTGTGGACAAGGACGGAAGCCTGGTCGGCGCGATGTATTTGGGCGACGAGAATGGTGTGGCCGAGATGGGCGTGATTCATGGAATGATCAAACGGCGCGCGCAGTGGCGCGAGTTCGCCGACTATCAGCTGCCGCGCTTTACGTACGCGACCACGATCCATGGACGCAACCGGGTCGTTCCACGCGCCGCACACGGGTCTCAGAGGCAATGATGCGTGTGCGAGTGAAGTTGCACGCGGCGCTGCGCAAGCACCTGAAGGCTGATCAGTGGGACGGCTTCGATCTTGAGCTGCATGA
>JBGOUW010000369.1:0-5171 GCA_041477755.1 Binatia bacterium | reverse complement strand
CTTCTTCTTCAAATCGGCGAGTTTCTTTTCCACCAACTCGTGGTTGAATTTACTGTCGATGTCGTCGGGTGCGGCGCCCATCGCGCGGCGATAGAGCGCCAGCGCCTCGGCGTAGTTGCTCAGCGCGGTCTTCGGATCGGAGGGCTCGGCGGCTTCGGCCAACTTCGCTTTGGTGTTACCCATGCTGAAGACGACGCGTGCGGTGCGCGCCGGATCGTCGTCGCTGGTCGGGACCTGCTGAAACGCTTTCAACGCATCGTAGTACTTGCCCTGCTTGTACGCGGCCACTCCTTGATTGAAGTGCAGCTGCGGTGAGTCGGGCTGATCGACGAGCGCTTCGTTGTACTTCGCCGCCGCCTCCTCATACTTCCCCGCGGCCAGCAGCCGGTTACCTTCGCGCGCCGTGGCGTACGGATCGAGCCAGGCGATGCAGCACGCGGCGAGGGTGGCGACGAGGATTGCGCGCGCCTTCATGCCGGCTCCTTTGCGCGGCGCCACCAATGCCGCCCACGTAACGAACGACGCGCCACGCGCCGTTCGCCGACCAGCGGCTCGATCAGCAACAGCACGAATGCCAGCGCCAACGGAATCTGAAAGCGATGCTCGAAGCGGCGTTCGAGTGTACTGGCCAACTCGCGCTTCTCCATCTTCGCGATATAGTCGCGGTAGAGTTCCATCAGACCGAACGACGCGCCGGCGGCGTGGAGGTAAACGCCGCCGGTTTCCACGGCGATGTCCTTCAGCGACTCTTCGTCGAGGCGCGACTTCACTACCTGGCCGCTGCGGTCTTTCAGAAATCCGCCCGACTCGCCGGGGATCAACTCGCCGTCGGGTGTCCCGATGCCGACGGTGTAGATCTTGACGCCGCGCTCGCTGGCGCGCTTGGCCGCGTCCTTCACCTTGCCTTCGTGATCTTCGCCGTCGGTGATCAGCACCAACGCTTGATGACTCCCCTGCCGGCCTTCGAAGGCCTCGAGGCTGCTGTCGATCGCGTCCGCGAGTGCGGTACCACCCTTGGGAATGATGCCGACCTCAACGGCGTCGAGGCTCTGCGCGAAGGCGCCGTAGTCGAGCGTGAGGGGACACTGCACGAACGCGCTGCCGGCGAAGGCCACCAAGCCGATGCGGTCGCCGTTGAGTTGCGCGAGGAGGTCTTGCACCGCCAGCTTGGCGCGGGCGAGCCGGTTTGGTTTCACGTCGACGGCCAACATACTGCGCGAGGTGTCGATGGCGACGATCAGGTCGATGCCTTCGCGGTGGACCTCCTGCCAGCGAAAGCCCCACATCGGTCCGCCGAGCGCCAGGACGAGGCAAAGCAGCGCGAGCGTCAGCAGCGCCATGCGCACGCTGCGCCGGCGCGCATCGACATCGGGCGCCACCGTGGGCAGCAATCCCGCGGCGATGAAGGTCTCCAACGCGCGCTGCCGTTGCCGCCGCGCCCGCACGAAAAACGCGACCAGCGCGGGCACCAGCACCAGTGCGATGAGACTGAGATTGTCGCGCCAGAGAATCATTGGAATGTGTCTCCGGACGTCTTCCTCTGGGCCGTCATGGCAGCTTCCTCAACACCGTCTCGCCGAGGCCGATCTCGAGCAGGAGCAGGCCCAGCGCGGGCCATGCAAGCCATGCGTAGAGTTCGCGGAAATCGAGAAACTGCGGCGCTTCGAACTCGGTCTTCTCGCTGCGATCGATCTCATCGTACACGTCGCGCAAGCTCTTGGTGTCGGTGGCGCGGAAGTAGCGGCCGTTGGTGGTCGCGGCGATCTTCTTGAGCGTCTCCTCGTCGATGTCGACTTGCATCGGCCGGTAGACCTTGTTGCCGAAGAGATCGTGATCGGGATACGGCGCGACGCCGCGGGTGCCGGCGCCGACGGTGTACACCTTCACGCCCAACGCGGCGGCGGCTTCGGCGGCGGTTTGTGGGGTGATGCGGCCGGCGTTGCTCTGGCCGTCGGTCAGCAAGACGACGAACTTGGTCTTCGCGGTCGAGGCGCGCAGCCGATTCACCGCGGTGGCCAGCGCCGAGCCGATCGCGGTGCCGTCTTCGATCATGCCGACCTTGGCGCGTTCGAGATTCTGATTCAGCCAGCCGTGATCGAGCGTGAGCGGACACTGGGTGTACGGGCGTGCCGAGAACAGCACCAGCCCGATGCGGTCTTCGGGACGCGCCGCGATGAATTCCTTGACGACGGATTTGACCACATCGACGCGGCTGGCGCGGCCGCTGTCGAGCGTGAAATCTTCCGCCAGCATGCTGCCGGAGATGTCGACGGCGAGCACGATGTCGACGCCTTCGCGATGGACGCGCGTCTCGGCCGAGCCGAGCTGCGGCCGCGCCAGGGCGACGGCGAGTAACACCAACGCGGCGGCGCGAAGCAGGCCGAGCAGGGCGCGGCGGCGCGCCGCACCCGCGGGCGCCACGGCACGCAGCACCGCCAGCGTCGGATAGCGCACTGCCGCCTCGCGGTCGGATCGCCGGCCGCGCGGCAACAACAGTGGCAGCAATCCGAGCAAGAGTAGGAACCACGGGCTACCCAACTGCACGGATCTTTTCCTCCTCGGGTGGGGACATCAGTCCTGGCGCGGTCTCGTCGACGAAACGCTTGGCGGCGGCAAACGCGCGTTCGCTATTGGCGATCGTCGGCACATGACGCGCGAACTTGACCAAGTCCGATTCGGTGAGAAAGTCGGCGAGTAGCGACCGATGCGCGCTCTGTAGCCGACCGCCGCGCGCGCTGCTGAACAGAAATTCTTCGGTGGTCATTTCGGGCGCACGGACGCCGAAGCGATGCTCGACGTAGGTGCGCACGATGTCCGACAGCGCTGAGTAGAACTCCTTGAACGCGCCTTGTTCGATGAGGCCACGGCGGCGTAACCGCTGCAAGTCGTCGAAGGCAATCTCGTGCGGCGGCTTGGGCGGCGGCGCGAGCGCGCGACGGCGCGAGCGATTCAACACCCGGTACAGAATGAATCCGAGCGCCAGGACGGCCGCCAGCGCGCCACCAACGAAATAGTACGGCCGCCAATCGATCGGGAATTCCTCGGGCCCTTTGATGTCGCGGATGTCGGTGACGTTGCCGGCTTTCGCCAGCAGACTCTCGATCGACACCGCCAGCTCGTTGGTCGGCGCTTCCTTCAGCTCTTCGCCGGCGCGCCGGTAGTACACTGGGGGCGATTTCAGCAGATGGTCACCTGGACTGTAGCCCACCAAGGTGAACCAGCGCGTGATGGTGGTTTTGCCGTCGCGTTGCGCCGGCGGCGCATCGCCGAAGTCGACGATATCGAAGTCACCGATCTTCGCCGCCGGCTGCGTCAGTACCACTTCGACATCCGGCGTCGTCGTCACTTCGAGCGTGTACTTGAAGCGCGTGCCGATGGTGATCAACGCGGGCTCGGTCTTGGCGTGAATGCCGACGGGCGACTCTTCGGGAGTGGGAGTGGCGTCATCGGCGCGGAGCGCCGTGGCGATCGCTGCTGCGACGGCGAGAGCGAGGATCGTGACCGCCACGGTGCGCGGGCGCTCCGCTCCCTCTCCCGCGGAGGGAGGGCTAAGGTGAGGGCAGACGAGAAGCGGACGGTGCGTGCTTCCCGTTACCCTGACTCTCTCCCAGAGGAAGAGGGAACCGAACCTTGCTCGGATCGTCACGGCTACTGTCTCCGCTCGCGCATCCGGAAGAAGCGCAGCAGCGCTTCCGTATAGGGTCGGTTGGTGTCGACGACGATGGCGTCGACGTCGCAGGCGCGCAGCATGCGGTCACGCTCGTTGCGCGCGGCGCCGGCCTGCTTGGCAAACGCGTCGCGCACGCGCGCGTCGCCGGTGTCGACGACGTAGCGCGCGCCGGTCTCCGCTTCTTCCAGCTCGACGAGGCCGACGTTGGGCAACGCGGCTTCGCGCGGATCGTTGAGGACGACGGCGATCAGATCGTGGCGCCGCGCGGCGATTTTGAGCGCTTGGCGGCAGTGGGGATCAAGGAAGTCGGAGACCACAAACACCACGCAGCGGCGGCTGGTGACGTGGTTGAGATGCTCCAGCGCGCCGGCGATGTCGGTGCCACGGCCGGTGGGCTTGAGCGACAGCACTTCGCGGATGACGCGCAGCACGTGATGCGTCCCCTTGCGCGGCGGCAGCGCCAGCTCGATGCGATCGGTGAAGATGACGAGACCCACCTTGTCGTTGTTGGTGATCGCCGAGAACGCGAAGAGCGCCGCCAACTCGGTGGCGAGTGCGCTCTTGAGCTGGCGCACGCTGCCGAAGTATTGCGAGGCGCTGGCGTCGACCAGCAGCATCACCGTCAGTTCGCGTTCCTCGTTGTAGCGCTTGACGTGCGGCACGCCAGTGCGTGCGGTGACGTTCCAGTCGATCGTGCGCACTTCGTCGCCAGGCTGGTAGAGCCGCACCTCGGCGAACTCCATGCCGCGGCCCTTGAAGACGCTGTGGTACTGGCCGGCGAACAGATCCGTGACCAGGTGGCTGGTACGGATCTGAATCTTGCGCACCGCTTTGAGTTGCTCGGTGGTGAGGCGTGTACGCGAATCGTGCTCAGCGGAGCGGGGCGCACGTTCGATCGCGGTCATCTATCCCCCATATTCCTCACGAGCACGAGTCACGAACACGGATCACGACCTCAAGGCACCGGCACGCCGTCGAAGACGCGCTTGACGACTTCGTCGGCGTCAATCTCTTCAGCTTCGGCTTCGTAGGTGACGATGATGCGATGGCGCAGCACGTCGGGGCCGATCGACTTCACGTCTTGCGGCGTGACGTAGCCGCGCCCTTGCAGAAACGCGTGCGCCTTGGCGGCGAGCGTGAGGTACAGCGTGGCGCGCGGCGAGGCGCCGTATTCGATCAACGGCTTGAGGTCGAGGTTGTAGGCCGCCGGTTCCCGCGTCGCGAACACGATGTTGACGATGTACTCTTTGATCTTGTCGTCGATGTAGATCTGATCGACCAGAGCGCGCGCTTGCAGGATCTCGGCGGTGCCGATGACCGGGGTGACGGTATGATTGATGCGCGTTGTCGCCATGCGATCGAGGATCTGGCGCTCTTCTTCGCGCGTCGGGTAGCCGATGCGCAGCTTCAGCATGAAGCGGTCGATCTGCGCTTCGGGCAGCGGGTAGGTGCCTTCCTGTTCGATCGGGTTCTGCGTGGCGAGCACGAGGAACGGGTCGGG
>JBGOUW010000089.1:0-12403 GCA_041477755.1 Binatia bacterium | reverse complement strand
GAGGCGCGACGCAAGCACAGTTCTGTCTCCAAGTCGAAGCGCTCCGACAGTTCCCCCGCGGGCAAACGCTCCTGACGGCGCAACTGTTGGATAGTGACGGTCAGGCGGGCCCGTTGCAGCGCATCATCGTGCAAGTCGGCGCCGCCCCCACCGCCACGCATACCGCGACGCGAACACCAACGCCGATCGCAACCGAAACACCGACTGCCACGCGCACCGCGACGATCACGGCCACGCGGCCCGCGAGTCGCACCCCGACACGGTCGGCCACAACGACCGCCTCCGCTACGCCCACAACGTCGAGCTCACCGACACCGACCGTGACCGGCACGATCGCAACCGCGTCGCCGTCGCGGACGCCGGCGTCGGCCACGGTCACCCGCACCGCGACGCCGTCCGGCACGCTCACCGCGACAGCGTCGCGCACACCGATCACGAGCAACACGCCGACGCGCACCGGCACCACTGCGCCACCCACCGCTACGCGCACGGTCACTCCACCGCCAACGTCAACCGCGACCCTCACCTCGACGAACGCTCTACCGGTCACCCGCACCCCAACCTTTAGCCCGAGCCCACAATTTACGGTCACGCGAACACCCACGCGCACCCGCACACTGACACCTAGCGCTACCGCGACCGCCATCGCCGGCAGCGGGCCCGTGGTCACCTTCTTTGGTGTGGTCAATGCCGACGACAGCGTCATGCCGCCGAGCGATATCACCACCGACGGGATTCCGATCTATAGGCGGCGCCTCGGCTTCGGTTTCAGCGTGGTCGTTGAAGGCCGCCCGGGAGCCAGCCGAAGACCGGTGGGCATGTCGGCGTTCGCCCCGGATCCGAGCGACCCAACCGTGCGCCCCGATCTGCAGATTCAAGTCACCCAGCCGCTCGGCAATGGCAGCCCCGAGGTGTGCGACAATTCGCTACCAGTGATCGGCGGCGTACCCGCTGTGAACCCGCCCAATTTTGAGGTCACGCAAACGATCTCCGACCGCCTCAATGACTTGGGGTGTCGGTTCCTGACGGGGGATGGTGTTCCCGGATCACGCGGGTCGGCCGATGCCTGTACGGTATTCTCGGACGGAGTCCCCCGCTTTGTGAACCGTGCGTCGACCACGCAGTATTGCGGCCAGATCGCGCGCCGGTTCGGCTTCGCAGCCGGCGACACCGTGGTAACCGTGCAGTTGCGCGACAGCGTCGGCAACCTGGGGCCACTCGCTCTGATCATCGTTCGGATCGTTCCGCTCGGCGCCTAGCCCACGCCGGTTGCACGCTCACAGGTGCGTAATACTCCGCAGCCAGCGGACCACCCAGCCTTCGCGCTCGCGCTCAGCCAGCCGTTCCAGCTGATTGTGATCCAACCAGATGCCGTGACACGACCGGCACTCATCCGCGGTGACATCGTGTCGGGTCACCTGATGCAACCGGTTGCCGCACTTGGGGCAGCGCATGCGTACCGCGTCCGTCAAGGCGGCGTCGGCCTCATCGGCCTTGGCGCTCTTGAGCTTCGCGATGAGCTCGCGATCCCGCTGCGTGAAGTACTGATCCTCACGTCCCTTCTCCGCCTCACGCAACTTATTTCCGAGTCGATCCTTCTCGTCCATAGTGTCCCGATCTCCACCTAGTCGCGTTCAGAGTGCACCGTCCGCCGAACCTGCGGCCATCGTGTCCGCAGCCATTCGAGGCTGCGGCGCGCGTAGACGCTCTCGCTGCTGAGCAACGTCAGTCCAATGATCAGAAACAAGATGCCCTGCAGAACCGGCAAGAACAGCC
Source organism: Binatia bacterium (assembly GCA_041477755.1). Taxonomy (GTDB): domain Bacteria; phylum Desulfobacterota; class Binatia; order HRBIN30; family JACQVA1; genus JACOST01. The sequence continues at coordinate 10,627 of JBGOUW010000089.1, read as the reverse complement.
CCAGCACCCCGACCACGAGGAACAACCCGCCAGCCACGATGCGAGCAACCCGCCGCAGCGTCTGCAACATCCGGAGATCCGCTCATCGGCAAGGCACGGTCGCCGCGCACCAGCGCGCGCGAGCCGGCGTGATGATCCACGTGGTCGGGTGCATGCGCCGAAGCGTAGTGGCGCCTGGAGATATTGTCAACGTAAGCGCTGCGGCATGCACACCGCTGTTCGGTGCGCACGCCGCAGCGCGATCAAGTGGGCCGGAGAGGATCGATAAGCCGGATTCTGTTCCCACCGCTAACGTGGTGAGCAGCGGTCATTCCTCTGGGCCGGTTGTTACCAACCGGCTCGAGCGACATACCCGAGGGTAAGCGCGGGCAACGCAACCCTCCTGTTGGTCTTGCTCCGGGTGGGGTTTGCCGAGCGGCGAGGTCTCCATCGCCGCTGGTGGGACGAGCCCACCGTTTCACCGACTCCCCGTCGCCTGCGCGCCGGGGCCGTCTCCTTTCTGTGGCACTTTCCCCCGATCACTCGGGGCCGCCGTTAGCGGCCACCCTGCCCTGCGGAGTCCGGACTTTCCTCTCGCCTTCGCCATCGCGACGGCGAGCGACCGCTTGATCCTCTCCGGCCCACCGCACTGAACTCGCTTGACCTCTGCTAGCGCGCAGTTCGCGACGCCTCCGGCGGCTCCGGTCGCCAGATGAGGATGCGATGGCAATTCGGGCACAGCCGTATCGATCGGCTCTTCTGCAGCTCGTTGAAGAACTGCGGCGGAATGTGCATGTGGCATCCCTGGCAAGTCCCGTTGCGCACACTGACGACCGCCGTCGCCCCACGGCGGGCCAGAATCTGTTCGTACTTGCCACGCAGTTCGCTACCGAGCGAGTTGGCGACCCGATCGCGCGCGCTGCGTTCACCGTCGACTTCAGCGGTGAGTGCCGCGATGCGATCCCGGTGGCCAACCAGCAACGTCGCCGCCTTCTCCTCCACCGCCGCTAGCGCGCCCTCGCGTTCGGCGAGCGCGGCCTCGAGGGTTTCAACCGCCTGCAGCAGCGCAAACACCTCGGTTTCGAGTTGCTGATTCGCTTCTTTGCCGACTTCGATCTCGCGGCGCAGCGCGCCCAGCTCTTTCTCATTGCGCACGCGGTTGAGCCGCATGCGCCGGTCCTTCATCTTGGACTCTTCATCTTCCAACCGCGCTTCCGATTCCCGTCGCTCCCGGTCGCGCGCGTCGCGCTGTGCCCGCGCCGCCGCCGCCCCATCCCGATGCGTGGCCAGCTCCACTTCCATCGCGGTCACTTCGCGTTCCAGGGTTGCGAGCGTTTCGACTTTGTCGCGGAGATGTCGATCGAGTTCTTGTAGGCTGGCTAAGCGCTCCACTTCTGATTCTGATTCGGCTTGTTGCTCCAACGCTCTTGTCCCTTCCTTCTCCATGGTCATGGGCCCACCAGGATTCGAACCTGGGACCTACCGGTTATGAGCCGGCGGCTCTGACCAGTCTGAGCTATGGGCCCGTCGATCACGCTATCCCAGACCCACCCCGCGAATTCGCCAACTCCGGTTGGGGTGTCGCAACTTTCGTAGCGCGTTTGCTTCGATCTGTCGAATCCGTGCGCGCGTAATCTGCAGGCGTTGAGCGACCTCGACGGGCGTGTGGGCATCCGCGTTGTCGATGCCAAAGCGCAACCGCAGCACCGCTTGCTCGCGCGGCGTCAGCATCGCCAAGGCTACGCCGGCGCTCATCCGCAGATCCGGAGCGAAGAGCTGCGCCACCGTTGCCGACCACGGCTCCGACACCAGCACCAGGTGCGGCGCCCCCATGCGCCGCAATCCACGACCCATGAGGCTCACACGCCGCCCCCTTCTCGACGCAGCAGCTGGTTACGCCGCTCCAATTGTTCACGCCAGCGCGCATCGTCGCCTTGACGCTCGGCTTGCCTCAATTCAGCGTTGACCGTGCCCGCCAGCGCGCGCTGCGCGCGGCGTTCGATCCGCGCCACGCAGTCTTCGGCAGTCTTCATGCGATCCCCCATAGCCATCGCACCCTCACTCAGCGACGACGCCGTCAAGCGCTGCGCGATAACGGGCGGCAACGCGTCCACCAGAGCGACCGGGTCGTGTCCTTCGCGCCATGCGCGCAGGATTGTCTGCCCGGCGTCAATGAGTTCCGCATGGCGGAATTTGTCGAGCACCCCCTGCTGCTCAACCCACCGCGCGACCTCACGATCCAACGCCATTGCCTCGATCAACAACGTCTCCTCGGCGGGCAGCGCCACAACCTTGGCCGTCGCGGTTGGCCGATTGCTGGGTTGCGGTCGAGGCGCTACCGCAGGCTTTCGCAACGCTTGTTCGGTCACGCCCAGTCGCTCCGCCGCATGCCGTACCAGCAGGTCGTAGGTGAACGGATCCGTGACCAACGCCAGCACGCGCGCCACTTCCGCTGCCGCCCGCGCACGCGCCGGCAGTGGCGCCTGTGCGCCCGGATCCACGCGTGACAAGTAGAACTCGGCCAATGGGCTCGCGTCGCGCAGCAATTGTTGCGTCGCTTCGACGCCTTGCTTGCGCACGAACAGGTCCGGGTCCACTCCGCCCGGCAAAAACGCCCCCAATGCCCACACCCCGGCCTCCGCCGATACGCTGAAGGCGCGCTCCGCCGCCTTCTGACCCGCCGCATCCCCGTCGAAGAACGCGATCACGGTGCTGGTGAAGCGCCGCAACAAGCGCAGCTGCGCCACCGTGAGCGCCGTACCGAGTGTTGCCACCGTGTGCGCGATACCCGCTTGCACCAACGCCAATGCGTCGAGATAGCCCTCGACCAGCACCACGCGATCGACATCGCGTATCGCCTGCCGGGCTTCGAACAATCCGTACACGCCCTCGCCTTTGTGGAACAGCACCGATTCGGGCGAATTGAGATACTTCGGCCCCTCGCCGTCGAGAATGCGGCCACCGAACGCAATCACCCGACCGTCACCGTGACGGATCGGAAACATGAGGCGGCCGCGGAAGCGGTCGTAAACGCGGCCGTCGTTCGCACGGCCGAGCAATCCGAGCTCGATCGCCAGCGCAGTGTCGAGGTGCTCGCTCGCGATCGCCCGCGCCAACGCGCTCCCGCTCGCCGGCGCGAAGCCGAGACCGAAGCGCTCGGCAATCGCCGGCGCCACGCCTCGGGTCGTCAAGTAACGGCGCGCGCGTTCGCCGTCGGCGCTCGCCAACATCCGGCGGAAGAAATCGGCGGCAAAGGTATTGATCGCTACCAGTCGTTCACGCCGCTGGGCGCCGGGATCGCTGTCGCGCCGATCCGGCAGCGCCACGCCCGCACGCCGCGCCAGGTTCGCCACCGCCTCGGGAAAATCCTCCCGCTCGATCTTCATCACGAAGGTGAAGACCGTACCGCCCACGCCGCAGCCGAAGCAGTGGAACAGCCCGCGCTCTTCGTTCACTGTGAACGACGGCGTCTTCTCATTATGGAATGGACACAAGCCGAGATGGTTCCGCCCGGCCTTCTTCAGCGCGACATAGCCGGAGACGACCTCGACGATACTCACCCGGTCGCGGATTGCCTGGATTGTGTCGTCGGGGATCTTCCCAGCCATGGACGGCTCACGTCGGATTGGCGCTGGATGCCGGCACTGCGCCGAGACCCAACTGCATCACACTGCCCGCCACGCTGATCAGCGGCGGCCCCAAGCGCGACTCCATGATGCGGGCATCGATGGTCGGCGCCAGCGGGAACAAATGCACGAACAGGAGAACGAACGCGAGCAGCGCGGCCCCTTTGCCGGCGCCGATCGCGACCCCCCCGAGACCACTCACCAGGCCGCCCCCGGCCGCACGGTCGAGCACCACACCGACGATGGTGATCACGCCATGCGTCACCACGAAGATGGCAACGAACGCCGCAGCTTCGCGCATCACCGGCTGCGCCACGTAGCGCTCCAACATATCCGCACCGGTGGCGGCAAACTGCGACGCGGCCAACAAGCCGCCGAGCAGTGCGAGCAATCCAAAGCTCTCGCGAAAAACTCCGCGCCAAAATCCACGCAGCGCGAACAACGCCACGACGGCTGCCAGGGCTAGATCAAGGGTGTTCATCTCGAAGTGCGATTCGCCACGCGGCAACGACGGCGCGACGCAACGGCGGCGCGGTAAATGATGCGCGGTTTCTTCACGGTTTCACTGCGGCACTCTAGAGCCTTTCGCAGGGGTGTCAAGCGTGTTTCTCCCCCCGCACGCGCGCGACGCGGTCGGGAAAGTCGCTGATGATCCCATCGACTCCGTCGGCTGCCACGCGGCGGATCTCGGCGTCCTCGTTGACCGTCCACGTATGCACTCGCAAGCCGTGGACGTGGGCGTGGCGCACGACATCACCGGTGACCAGCGGCGCGTAGGGATGCAAGGAGGTGGCCCGCAACTCGGCGGCCGCCGCCCACGCCGGCGCCAGATCGAGATGATGCCACAGCACCCCGATCTGCACGGCCGGCATCACGCGTCGTACGGCCGCGAGCGCGCCCATCTCGAAGCTCGACACCACCGTGGTTGCGAGCGCGTCTGCCTGGCGCAGCACCGCCGCCAGCGCGCGCGCGGTCGCGTCCCAGTCCGGCTCCGGACTCTTGATCTCGACGTTTAGCGCCGCCCGACCGGCGAGCAGCGCGAACACTTCCGTCAGGGTCAGCAGCGGCTCCCCGCGAAAAGGCTCGCCGAACCAGCCGCCGATTTCGAGCGCCCGCAATGCGGTCAACGTCTGCTCGCGCACCGGGCCGCTTGCCGTCGTCGTCCGCTCGAGCGTGCGATCGTGAATCACCACCAACTCGCCGTCGCGCGAGAGCTGGACATCGAGTTCGATCATGTCGACGCCGATGGCGAGCGCGCGCTCGAAGGAGGGACGCGTGTGCTCCGGCGCGAGCCCGGCCGCACCGCGGTGACCGATGACGAGGAATGACATGGTGAAATCGCTTATAGCCTATCGCGGATCGCTCTTCGCTCTATCCCTTCTCCGTCCATACGCGATATGCGATCAGCCATATGCCATTTCTGCGACCATATGCCATAAGCGACTGGCGATAAGCGATAGCCGACGTGACGAAGATGCCAACCGCCTGGACCGAGACCACCGTCGCGGTCGCCAGCCCGCACGCCGAATCCGTCGCCAGCTTCCTCCTCGATCTCGGTTCCCCCGGTTTGGTGAGCGATGAGTTGGTGAGCCCCGGCGAACCACAGGTGACACTCACCGCCTACCTCGCCCTCGAAGCCACGGACCAGCTCGCTGCGCTGCGGACGTTCTGCGATCAGTTAACGCAGATGGATCCAGAATTACCGCCGGCGCGCATCGCCACGCGTGTGCTGCAGCGAGAAGACTGGGCGCACAACTGGATGGAGCACTTCCCACCCTTGGTGGTCGGCGAGCGGCTCTCGGTAATCCCGCCGTGGATCAGCGACGTACCCGCGGGGCGCATCGCGATCGTGATCGATCCGGGGCTCGCGTTCGGCACCGGGCACCACGCGACGACGCAAGGCTGCCTCGAGTTGATCGAGCGACTCACGTCCAACAACTCGATCAAGCGTGCGCTCGACGTCGGCACCGGCTCCGGCATTCTCGCCATCGCCCTCGCCAAGCTCGGCGTCGCGCACGTCGCCGCGGTCGACATCGATCCGGAAGCCTGCCGCGCCGCGCGCGAGAACTGCGCGCGCAACAGTGTCACCCACAGCGTCAGCGTGAGTGAGCAACTGCCGGCCGCCGGCGAAGAGTTCGATGTGATCGTCGCCAATCTCCTCAGCTCGCTGTTGATCGATCTCGCACCACACTTGATGGCGCGACTTGCACCCGCGGCACACCTGATCGCGTCGGGCATTCTGCTGACCGAGGCCGAGGCCGTGTGCGCGGCCTTTGTCGCAGTGGGCTTGGTGGAACACGACCGCGCCAGCACCGGCGAGTGGGTCACGCTCGATCTGGCGGCGGTGTCGTGAGCATCACGCGTACGCCGCCGCGGTTCTTCGTTCCAGACATCGCCATCGTGGGTGAGCGTGCCGTACTATCGGGCGACGAGCGTCATCACCTGCGCGTGCGCCGCGTTCGTCCCGGCGCGCAAGTCGAGCTATTCGACAACCGCGGCCGGGTGTTCGACGCAGTGGTCGAGTCGTTGAGTTCGGACCGCGTCGAGTTGCGCGTGACCGAGCGGCGGAGTCGCGCGCGCGAGTCGCCGCTCGATCTCACCCTCGCGGTCGCGTTGTTGAAGGCCGACAAGCTCGATCTTGTGATCGAGAAGGCCACCGAGCTCGGTGTTCGCCGCATCGTGCTGTTCACCTGTGCGCGCACGCTCGGCGGCAGCAGCGCGGCACGCATCGAGCGGTGGCGGCGCATTGCAGTGAGCGCCGCCAAGCAGTGCGGTCGCAGCGTCGTGCCCGCGATCGAAGGCCCGGAGCCACTCGCTGCGCTCGCCACGCGCCGCGCCGATCTGCGGCTAGTCTGCTGGGAGGCAGCCGCTCCATCGGACGCGCCACCGCTGGCGGACGCGCTGCCGCTGGCTGCGACCGCGTCGTCTGTCCTGATCATCGTCGGCCCCGAAGGCGGCTTCGCCGAAGCGGAAATCATCGCGCTGCGCGACACCGGCGCACAAGCTCTATCCCTGGGTCCACGCATTCTGCGCGGCGAAACCGCGGCGATCGTAGCCGTCACCCTCGCCCAAGCACGCTGGGGCGATGGCGCGCTCATCGGCTCATGATGCGGCGCGCAATGCTTGCCTGAAGGCCGCTCTCCTCATAGCATCAGCCCGCCATGCCGAGTTTGCGCTTCGCTTTCGTCATGGATCCGCTCGAGCGGGTCTTGCCGGACAAGGACACCACCTTCGTCTTCATGCTGGAGGCGCTCAAGCGTGGGCATGAGGTGTTTCATTGCGACGCCGCCGACATGTTCGTGCGCCACAGCACGCCGCACACGCGTGTGCGCCGGGCAACGGTGCAGCGCGTGCCGGCCGAACAGCGCGCGACGGTGCGGCACTATCATCTGTTCGAGGAACGCACCGAAGCGTTGCAGGACTTCGACGCGGTCTTCATGCGCAAGGATCCACCGTTCGATCTCACCTACTTCTTCGCGACCCAGATTCTGAGTCTCGTCGATGAGCGCCGCACCTTCGTGCTCAACCATCCACGCGGTCTCCGCGACGCCAACGAGAAGCTGTACGCGCTCAACTTCCCCAGCGTGATTCCCGAGACGTTCGTCAGCAGCGATCCGGTTCGCCTGAAGGAATTCATGGCGGAGATCGGCGGCGAGATGATCATCAAGCCGCTGACCGGCTGCGGCGGTTCCGGCGTGTTCCATCTCCAACGCGGCGACCGCAATCTGAACTCATTGCTCGAAACCTCCACCGCGAACGGATCGCAGCTGATCATGGCGCAGCGCTACCTGGCCGCGGTGCGCGAGGGTGACAAGCGGTTGATCATGCTCAACGGCGAGCCATTGGGTGCCACGCTGCGTGTCCCACGTGAGGACGATCTCCGCGGCAACATTCACGTTGGCGGCACCTGCGTACACAGCGAAGTGACCGCGCGCGACCGCGAGATCTGCGCCGCGCTAGCGCCGCGCATCCGCGCCGACGGGCTCTACTTCGTCGGCCTCGACATCATCGGCGGCTATCTCACCGAAGTGAACGTGACCAGTCCGACCGGCGTGCAAGAGATCAACGCGCTCAACCACACCTGCCTCGAAGCCCGGGTGCTCGACTTCGTCGAGCAGCGCGTCGCCGCGCTACGGCGCTGACGCGCACGACGGTGGGCAATCGTCTTGACTGCCCCGACCGCATTCAGTACACGAAGGACCCTTCAGCCACCCCGCACACGGGCAGGTAGCTCAGTCGGTAGAGCAAAGGACTGAAAATCCTTGTGTCGAGTGTTCGATTCACTCCCTGCCCATCTTCTCTGTCCTTTGCGTCTACCGGTTAGAGGTAACCGTCCGGCCCTGCGACCGCGAAGCCATCGGGGCTCGCGAAGCCATCGGTGCGATAGATGCCGGCGAAGCTGTTAGTCATCGGGCTGGACGGCGCAGACGCCACGCTGCTGCGGCAGTGGAGCGATGCGGGTGACTTGCCGGTGCTGCGCGCGCTGCGCACGCGCGGAGTCAGCGCCGCCCTCACCAGCCCACCCGGATTCGGCGACGACGCAACGTGGGCGTCACTGTACACCGGCGTCTCACCGGCCAAGCACGGCCGCTACTTCTATTCGCAGTTGCGACCGGGAACCTACGAGCTGCAACGATTCGCCGATGCCGATCTCCAGCGGCCGCCATTGTGGGAGTCGCTCAGCCGCGCCGGGCGTCGCGTCGCCATCATCGATGTGCCCAAGTGTCCCCTCGCCGCCGAGCTCAACGGAATTCAACTCGTCGATTGGTCGGTGCATGGGCACGACCACGCCCACGTCGAAAGTTGGCCACCGAGCCTGGCCGCGCAAGTCATCGCGCAGTTTGGGGCTGAGTCGTCGAATGTCTGCGACCGCGATCTGGACGGAGCCGACAACGCGTTTCGCGATCGCCTGCTCGCCAGCATCGACAAGAAGGCGGCGCTCTCGGCTCACTACCTCGATTACGGCGATTGGGACCTCTTCCTCACGGTCTTCAAGGAAAGCCACTGCATCGGCCACCGCTGCTGGCAGCTTCTGGATCGGGCGCACCCACAGCACGACGCGGCGGCTGTCGCTACGCTCGGTAACCCAATCAAGCAAATCTATATGGCGCTCGATGCGGCGGTCGGCCGGTTGCTTGAACGCGCCGGAGCGGAGACCACGGTGATCGTATTCTCCCCGCTCGGGATGGGCGCAAACTATACCGGCGAGCCGCTGCTCGACGAGATCCTGTTACGGCTCGACGGCCCGGACGCGGCGCGCCCCCGACAGCGCATCGCTCGCCTCGAGTCGCTGTGGCGGCGCGTCCCGTTCCGCATCCGCCAGCGCGCGCACCACCGTCTCGATTGGGCGCGTCGTCGCGCACATTATGTCGCGACTCGCCGGCGTCGCTGCTTCGTGCTGCCGCACAACGAGATCAGCGGCGCCATTCGCGTCAATCTCGTCGGGCGAGAACCTGACGGTGTGATTCATCCGGGTGCCGAGTACGACGCGTTTTGCACGGCGTTGATTCGTGACCTGCGGGAGTTGGTGAATCTCGCCACGGGAACACCAGTCGTGCAGGACGTTATACGCACCAGCGAACTCTACCGAGGAGAGCGCGCGGACCGGCTTCCTGACTTGCTGGTGGTGTGGCAGCGGACCGCACCGATTGCGTCCGCCGGTTCGCCGAAGATCGGAGAGGTCCGGCGGCCTTATCCATTGTATCGTTCGGGAAACCACGTGCCCGATGGCTTCCTAGCCGCAAGCGGCCCCGGCGTCGTGCCGGCAGGACTCTCGGGTCCGATTTCGGCTACCGATGTCGCGCCAACCATCGCCGCGTTCCTCGGCGTTCCTGGCGATGACTACGACGGGGCCCCGATCACCGCGATCAGGCCGACCGACCGAATACATGGTGGGTGATAAATGAATGGAAAGGCGATACGGCGCGATCAGCTTGCTCGCTCGGTCTTGCCCGTCGCTTTCGAGTCCACTGGTGTCAGCGACTGCACAATTATCGAGCGGCTCATGCGCGATTGTCGCGTCGCGATTGTTCGCGTGAAGGCGGATCGGGCTGTCTGCATAGATCGACTTGGAACTAGGGACCCGGCAGCGGCCAAATCGATGCGTTCCCTTCCGTCGCTTGCTACGCGGGAACGATCGGTCCAGACTTCGCTTCACCCCCGATCACGAACCGGCTGTAGTACGCAAGCTCTGGTACGTGGGCGTCGACCGCGACGCGAGATGCATCCAGCTGCCCCTTAATCACAGCTGATTGGTGGGCCAGGTCCGTGATGGTCAACTCGCACAATCGATAGACGGCGAAGCTCAGGCGGAGCAGGAACCCCCGCTCGTCTGGGTCCAACTCGGCACCGACGAGTTGGTCGAACGCATCCTCGTTGCCATCTGTGATCAGGTCGTCGCAGGGCCAGTAGTGGGCCTTGTACAAGAAGTCGTTGCGCGGCGGCGTGATCTGGTCGTATGACACATCCAAAAGCTCACGGCGCAGTGCGTCGTCCCAACAGCCCGCTTCCGTCACATTCAGCACGCGCTGAAACGCTTCCCACAGGTGGAGCTGATCGAGTTGAGGTAGTCTGACGATTACGAACTCATCGGTCGGCCGGGAGGAACTGCGAGTCTTGGCCTTCCGACCTTTCGCATGCTCCGGCTGTGGGTACACGTCGATCAACGTCTGGATGCCGTTGAGTTTCGGAAACGCGACTCCCAACAACGACATCATGCTCCGGGCGCCCAAGTACGCGGAGTGATACGCGTTGAAGAGGCTCCAGCTGTGCATCCCCACGTACCCGAGACGCTGCGCGGCCAGGTGGGAGTGCGCACACTTGTGAAACAAAAACACCGCTTCCCAAAGGACGTTCTTTCGCAGACCTTCCACATCGGGGTATCGGAAGTGATTTTCGGGGACGAGTGTCGCTCGGAGCGGTACAAGTAGCTCTAGCAGCCCGTTGAGAAAGCCAGGTTTCGCGACAGCAACGGCTGTATAGGCGATCGGTGGTACAACGTGCCGCGGTGGCCGAAGGTGGTG
>JBGOUW010000434.1:0-4383 GCA_041477755.1 Binatia bacterium | reverse complement strand
CGTCGCCTTGCAGTTCGGTACTTGGTTCGTCGACGTGCCGCGGATCTGGCGCACACCTTCGAGGATCAGATTGAAGCCGTGGACGTACGCCTCGGACAATCCACCGCCCGAGGTGAGCACCGGCAGCTCGCCGCCGATCTCGATGCGGCCGTTTTCGGTGAACGGTCCGCCTTCGCCGCGCTTGCAGAAGCCGTAGTCCTCCAATCCCGTGACCACGAGCGGTGTGAACGCGTCGTAGATTTGCGCGCATTGCAGGTCCTTGGGTTTGAGCTGAGAGCGCTGCCACAGCAGATCGGCGCAGAATTTCCCCGTCGTCTCCATTGTCGGCGTGTTGTTGTAGTTCGCGAGGTGCACCGGGTTCGGCCCGGACGCTTGCGCGACCGAGTGGACCAGCACCGGTTTCTGCTTGAGGTTGCGGGCGCGGTCGATCGAGGTGACGATGCAAGCAAGCGCGCCGTCGGTTTCGAGGCAGCAATCGTAGAGATGAAGCGGATAGCCGATCACGCGCGCGTTGAGGTAGGTCTGCATGTCGAGCGGGCGGCCCTTCATCAGCGCGTACGGATTGCGCTGCGCATGCTTGCGCGCGGCGATGGCGACGTTGCCGAAGTGTTCGCGCTTGGTGCCGAACTCATGCATGTGGCGATGCGCCCACATGCCGATGACGTCGACCGGGCGGATCAGGCCCCACGGTACGTGGAGCGCCTTGTCGTCCTTGACCAGTTCGCGCTCCTGCGACCACGGCCGCGAAGTTCGGGCTCCGCGATTGCGCGCGCGATGGCAGACGACGGTGGTTGCCAACCCCGACGCGATCGCTGCCGCCGCGTGCATCACCGTTGCGCTCGACGCGCCACCGCCGTAGGAGATCTTCGACCACCATTTCAGTCCGTCGACTCCGAGACGCCGCGCGATCGACACTTCGTGGGTCGCCTCCATCTCCAGCATGCACATGCCGTCGACGTCTTCGTTCTGCAGCCCCGCGTCGGCGAGCGCGAGCTGAATCGCTTCGACCGCAGTGTCGGCGATCGGCCGTCCGATGTCCTTGGCAAACGGCAGATGCCCGATGCCGACAATGGCCACCTTGTCTTGGATGCGGGTGAAGAGGTCGTTGTCGATGGCGTCGCTCATGGCGATCTCTTACTACGACACCCGCAGGCGTAGCTCCAGAGCGCTACGATTGTTCTTGAGCGATTCTCATTCCGGGTGGGGGGCAGCCGTCCCCTGCCCAACTTGCGTGGCTTCCTTTACTGGCGGCGCAGCCGTTGCTCATGCTACTCCCATCGTCATGCTGACGGCTCCGACTCTGCCGGAATTGCTGCGCGCGGCGGCGCATGAGGCGCCGGATGCGGAAGCGTTTCGCTATCGCAACGAACGCCTCACGTATCGCGACTGGGATACGCTCGCGGAGCGTACCGCTGCCGCGTTCGCGGCCCGCGGGATCAGACATGGAGATGTCGTCGCCCTGCTGCTGCCATCGACGCCGCTGTACCTCGTCGCGTATCTGGCCGCAGCGCGGCTCGGCGCGGTGACTACCGGCATCAACGCGCGCTATCGACGCAGCGAGATCGGCCACATTCTGCGCCGCTCCGGCGCGAAGGTGCTGCTTGCCGTCGACGCGTGGCATGACGCGGACTTTCGCGTGGCTGTGGAATCCCAACGAGGCGAGTTGCCCGAGCTAAAGGAAATAGTCTGGGTCGGCGCGGACGATTTGCGCGCGAGTACCGTGGCTGTGGTCGAACAAATTTGCCCTCACCCTCGCCCTCTCCCAGAGGGAGAGGGAATCAGCCCTGACGATCCAGTGGCCATTGTGTTCACGAGTGGCACCACCGGCATCCCGAAGGGTGCGTGGTACACGCATCGCAATTTGATTGCGCTGGCGGAAATCGACACGCGCCGTTACGCCAGCGGCACGCCGCCGTTTCAGAAACATCTCGCGGCCGGGCTCTCGTTCGCGCACATCGGGACGATGGCGCGCATCGCGCTGCAGATCGGCCACCTCGGCACGGCGATCATTCATGACGCCTTCGATCCCGCCGGTGTCCTGGAAATCATCGAGCGCGAACACCTCACGCACCTCGGCGGCATTCCAACCCAAATCATCATGCTGCTCGATCATCCCGATCGACCGAAGCGCGATCTGTCGTCGCTCAAATCGATCCTGATCGGCGGCGCGCCGTCGTCGCCCGAATTGATCCGGCGCGTGCAGGACACGCTGCACGCCGCCGTGAGTGTCCGCTATTCGTCGACGGAGGTTGGCATCGCGACCGCGTCGGTGCCGGGCGATCCGCCGGAAATTTTATCAACCACGGTGGGCAAGGCGACGACGGGTGTCGAGTTGCGCATCGTTGATGAAGACAACCAGCCGGTGCCGCCCAACCAACCCGGCGAAGTGGTGGTGCGCTCGCCGGCCACGATGCGCGGCTACTGGCGCGATCCAGAGCAAACCGCGAAGACCCTCGACGCCGAGGGCTGGGTGCACACCGGCGACGTCGGTTTCCTCGATGAGCAGGGCTATCTCCGTCTGCGCGGCCGGCAGAGCGAGATGTTTATTCGCGGCGGCTACAACGTGTATCCCGCCGAGATCGAAGACCTGCTGGCGACGCATCCGAAGATCGCGCGCGCTGCGGTGATCGGTATGCCCGACGACGTGTTCGGTGAAATCGGCTGGGCGTTTGTGGTGGCGCGCAACGCGAGCGTGGAGCCGACTCTTACCGAGCTGCGCGAGTTCGTCGGCAAGGAACTCGCAAGCTTCAAGCGCCCTGACCGTCTGACGGTGTTGCCCGAGTTGCCGCTGACGCCTATGTTCAAAGTCGACAAGCGCGCATTGCGAGAGCTGAAATGAGGGGTTCGCTCAGATGAATCTTCAAGGCAGGAATATCGCCGTCACCGGCGCGACCGGTTTTCTCGGGCGCTACATTGTCGATGTATTGCTGAAACGCGGCGCGCACGTGATCGGAGTGGTGCGCAATCCGGACCGCGTACCGGAACTCAAGCAGCGCGGCGTCGAGTTGCGCAAGGCTGATTTGGCCGAGCGCGACCACCTCGCGGCGGGCTTTGCCGGTGCTGACGCCGTAGTTTCGAATGCCGCGCTGTTCTCCGTGCGGCGCCTGGCGAGCTTGAACCGCCGCAATTGGGAAGACCATCAACGCATCAACATTCAGGGCACGCGCAATGTGTTCGGAGCGGTTGCCGACGCGCAGGTGAAGCGCGTTGTCCACGTGTCGTCGGTCGCGGTGTACGCCGCGCGCTCGGGTGCGCGTATGGACGAAGATCACCCGCAGCTCTCGGAAACGAATCGCCCGAATCCGATCACCGCCTATGCGATCTCCAAGGCGCTCTCCGAGCAGCTCGCGTGGCGTCTCGCCAGCGAACTTGGACTGGAACTCACGACGGTCCGCCCGTGCGCAATCTACGGCGCGTTCGATCCCAATTTCATGGCCGCGATCAAATGGTTGCTGTCCCTGCCGGTCTCGGTCTTCCCGGTGATGCTGCACATGCCGTTGGTGTATGCGGGCGACGTGGCCGAGGCGATTGCGCTCGCCCTCGAACATCCGGTCGCAAGCGGTAAGGCGTACAACACGACCGGCGATGATCATCCCATTTCGGACTTCCTGCGCGCGTGGAAGGATGCAGGCGGCAAGGCACCGTGGTGCACCATCCCGCTGCCGGTGCCGATCACGCAGGGGTTCGATCACAGCCGCGCCACGCACGAGCTCGGCTGGCGCAATCGGTCGTATCTCGAAGCGTTGCGTGAGACGGTGGAGTTGGAGCGGCGTGCTCAGTCGTGAGACGCTGATCTTCTCGCTGGCGTTTCTTGCGGGGCTTCGCTCTTGCGCCCCTGCGAGAAACTCGTGCACTTTGTTCGAGCACCGCCCATCGGTATAACCGAGGGCGGTTTCGCTGATTCCTGCACTCCTCGCTGGTCCGTTCCTGCTCGTCACGATCGCGAACTTTTGTTTCTTTCTGAACTTCGCGTCGTTCTTTCTGTTGCCGCTGCACATCAAGGCGCTGGGCGGCAGCGAGGCGATGGTCGGAGCTGTTATGGGCACCAACGGACTCGCGTCGCTGCTGGTGCTGCCGTTGATCGGCAGCGCGGTCGATCGAGTCGGTCGCCGGCCGTTTCTCGTTTTGGGTGCCGTCGGCATGAGCGCGGCCTCGTTCAGCTTCGTGTGGGTCGATTCGGTCGGTCCGTGGATGTTCATCTTGCGTCTGTGTCAAGGCGTAAGTTTCGCCGCGGCATTCACGGCATCGACGACGATGGCGGCCGAGCTGGCGCCGCTCGCCCGGCGCGCACGAGCGTTGGGACTGTTCGGGTTGTCGACGATTGTCACCCACGCGATCGCGCCCGCGATCGGCGAAGAAATCGTGCAACGCGGTGGGTTCCAT
>JBGOUW010000247.1:0-7340 GCA_041477755.1 Binatia bacterium | reverse complement strand
CAATCGCAATTACGTAAAGGGCAAGCTGATCGCGAAGGCGAAGCCGCTGCTGGGAGAAGGCCTGTTCACCAGCGAAGGCGACTTCTGGCGCCGGCAGCGACGCTTAGCGCAACCAGCCTTTCATCGGCAGCGAATAGAAAGCTTCGCCACTACCATGACCGATGCGACCACCCGCGCACTCGATCGCTGGCAGGGTGCGCGCCAAGGGCCGCTCGATCTCATGGCTGCGATGTCCGACCTTACGCTCGGAATTGTTGGCCGCACGCTGTTCAGTATCGATCTCGCGGGCGACACCAACGAGGTCGGTCGCGCCATGCTCGTGGCGCTGGAACATCTGACGCATCTGGTCACCCACCCGTTCGCGCTGCCGCTGGCGCTTCCAACACCACGCAACTTGCGCTTTCGACGCGCGCGCCGCGATCTCGATCGCGTGGTATTCGACATCATCGCGCAGCGCCGCCGCACCGGCGCCGATGCGCCCGACTTCTTGTCGATGCTGTTGCAGGCCAGCGACGCCGATACCGGGGAGCGTATGAGCGATCGCCAACTGCGCGATGAGGTGATGACCTTCGTGTTGGCGGGTCACGAAACCACAGCCGTCACGCTCGCCTGGACGTGGCATCTGCTCGCGGACCATCCGGACGTGGAATCTCGCCTGCGCGCCGAAGTCGCCGCGGCGCTCGGCAGCCGCGTGCCGACGATTGCGGATCTGCCGCAGTTGCGCTTCACGCGCCAGGTGATCGATGAGACGCTGCGCCTGTATCCGCCCGTGTCCGGCATCGGTCGGCAGGCCATCAACACTGATGAAGTGGGCGGCTTCGAAATTCCGGCCAACTCGATCATCTTTCTCAGCCCCTACGTCACCCACCGCCATCGCGATTGGTGGGACAACCCCGATCAGTTCGACCCTGACCGCTTTACGCCCGAGCGCTCCGCCAGCCGCCATCGCTTCGCCTACTTCCCGTTCAGCGGCGGGCCCCGGCTGTGCATCGGCAACGAGTTCGCCCTGATGGAAGCGCAGCTGATCCTGGCGATGATCGTTCAACGCTATCGCCTGACGCGCGTCCCCGGACACACGCCCCAGCCTGAGCTGCGCGTGACGATGCGGCCGCGCAACGGCGTGCTGATGACCCTGCATCCGGCGTAAGCGGTGCGGCGGGCCAGTCAGCGTCCGCCCTTTACTTGTCTTGAGCCTTTGGTTGCGCGCTTGACCGTGTGCCGACGCGGCAGGTACAAGTTCGGCCGCCTGACATGACGGACTTACGCGCCTATCTGGAGCGCACGGCTGCGCTGGCGCAGCAGATGCCGCTCGACGTGATCGAAACGGTGATCCAACGGATCGTCGATGCCGGCGACACCGACCACGCCATATTCGTGCTCGGCAACGGCGGCAGCGCGGCGACCGCTTCGCACTTCGCCAACGACCTCGGCAAGGGCGATGTGACGGGCTCGCCGCGTCGCTTGCGAGTGATGGCGCTGACCGACAATGTGCCGCTGATAACGGCGTGGGCGAACGACACCGAATACCGGCGCGTGTTTGCCGAGCAGCTGCGCAACTTCGTGCGCGCCGGCGACGTCGTCATCGGTGTCAGTGCCAGCGGCCGCTCGCCGAACGTGCTCGAAGCGATGCGGCTTGGGCGCACCGCCGGTGCTTGTACGATCGGTTTCACCGGTCAGAACGGTGGCGAGCTGAAGGACCTGGTCGATCATTGCGTCCGCGTCCCGAGCGACAACGTACAGCACATCGAAGACTTTCACCTGGTGGCGTTTCATCTCGTCTACGCGCACTTGCGCGACACGTACCTCAACCGGCCCGACGGCGATAAGGTTCGACTGCCGCGGCCGGCACGGGTAGACTAGCCAGCGCATGAAGATTCTGGTTACCGGCGGAGCGGGGTTCATCGGCGCCAATTACGTGCGGATGGTGCTCGCTGAAGATTCTGACTACGCGGGCGACGCGGTGATTAACCTCGACGTGCTGACGTACGCCGGCAATCTCGAAAATCTCGCCGGACTCGAGACGCATCCGCGCTATCGCTTCGTGCGCGGCGACATCGCCGACCGGCCGTTGGTGACAGCGCTGTTCGACGAGGGGGTCGACGCGGTCGTCAACTTCGCCGCCGAGTCGCATGTTGACCGCAGCATCGATGACCCCGACGCGTTTTTGCACACCAATGTCGCCGGCACGCTCGCGCTGCTCGACTGCGCTCGGCGCGCTGGCGTGAAGCGGTTCGTGCAGGTTTCCACCGACGAGGTCTACGGCAGCCTGGGGCCGACCGGTGCGTTCACCGAAGAGTCCCCCCTACAGCCAAGCAGCCCGTACGCCGCGAGCAAGGCGGCGGCAGACTTGCTCGCGCTGTCGTTTCGCACCACCTACGGCTTGCCGGTGATGGTGACGCGCTGTTCGAACAATTTCGGTCCCTACCAGTTTCCGGAGAAAGTCATCCCGCTGTTCGTCACCAACCTGCTCAATGACCAGCCGGTGCCGCTGTACGGCGACGGCATGAATGTGCGCGATTGGATCCACGTCGCGGATCACTGCGCCGCGGTCGATCTCGTGCTGCGTCGCGGCGAGCCGGGCGAGGTCTACAACATCGGAGCGCGCAGCGAGCAAACCAACCGCGCGCTTACCGAGATGATTCTGGCAGAGCTGGGAAAGCCGGCGTCGCTGATTCGGCACGTGACCGACCGACTCGGCCACGATCGCCGCTATGCGATGGACCCGACGAAGATCGAACGCGTGCTGGGTTGGACCCCACGCCACGAATTTGCGGCTGGGCTGCGCGCAACGGTGGCCTGGTATCGCGACCACCGTGCGTGGTGGGAACACATCAAGAGCGGCGCCTACACCGACTACTACGAACGCATGTACGGCGAGCGATTGCGCCGCAGTGCCGAGGGCCATGGAAGGCGCGCGTAACGTGCAGGCTGCGGCAGTGCAAGCTGCACGCACCGCCGTGCTGTGGGACTACGTGCAGCTGATGCGGCCGTGGCAGTGGCACAAGAACACGGTGGTGTATGCCGCACTGATTTTCTCCAAGCACCTGTTCGTGGTGCACGACACCCTGCTGGTGACCGCCGGATTCGCGGCGTTTTGTCTCATTGCGAGTGGCGCGTACGTGATGAATGACATCCGTGATTGCGACCGCGACCGGCAGCATCCGCTCAAATCGCGTCGACCGCTGCCGGCCGGACGCGTTAGCCGGCCGGCTGCAATCGGCTTGTCCATGGTGCTGGTTGCCGGCGGAATTGGCAGCGCGGCGCTTCTGGGCAGCGGCTTCGCAGCGTTGGTGGGTTTCTATTTTGCGCTGCAGGTGGCGTACACCTTTCAGCTCAAAGAAGTGGTGATCCTCGACGTGATGACGATTGCGGCAGGCTTCGTGATCCGCGCGATCGCCGGCGGTGTGGTGATCAACGTGCCGGTATCGCCCTGGCTGATCATCTGCACCTTCTTGCTGATGACGTTTCTTGGTTTCTCCAAGCGCCGGCACGAACTGGTGCTGCTCGAAGGGCGCGCCACCGAGCACCGCGCGAGTCTCAAGGAGTACAGCCCGTACTTTCTGGATCAAATGATCTCCGTCGTCACCGCGTCGACGGTAGTCGCGTATGCCATCTACACCGCCTCGCCGGAAGTGATTCACAAACTCGGCACCGACAAGCTGTACGTGACGATTCCCTTCGTGCTGTTCGGAATCTTCCGCTACCTCTATCTCGTGCATCAGCGCGAAGAGGGCGGGAATCCGGCGCAGTTGCTGTTGAACGATCGGCCGCTGCTGATCGATCTTGTGCTTTGGATCGCCACCGCGACCACGCTGATCTATCTTGGGCTATGATGCACGCAACTTCACATCCGCCACGCCGCGTCGACAAGCCGTGGGGCTACGAGTTGATCTGGGCGCACACCGAACGCTACGTTGGCAAGATCCTGCACATCGAGAAGGGCGGCGCGCTGAGCTACCAGTACCACCGTCAGAAGGACGAGACGATTCACTTGCTGAGCGGTCGCCTGCAACTGGAAGTGGCCGAAGGCGACGAGCCGCGCCGCGTGATCGTGCTCACTCCGGGCGAGAGCTTTCGCATCCACACCGGACTGCGCCATCAGATGCTCGCCATCGAGACCTGCGATGTGCTCGAAGCGTCAACACCGGAGCTCGACGACGTGGTCCGCATCGAAGACCACTACGGCCGCGCGGGAACCTCCACGCCGTGAAGCGCGCGCTGATCACCGGCGTCACCGGGCAAGACGGGTCGTACCTCGCCGAGTTGCTGCTCGATGAAGGCTATCAGGTCTTCGGTATGGTGCGGCGCTCCAGCACGGAGAACTTCGCTCGCATCGAGCATCTGCGCGACCGCCTCGAGTTGGTGCAAGCCGATCTCCTCGATCAACTTTCGCTGATCACGCTGCTGCGGCGGCTGCGACCGCAGGAAGTCTACAACCTGGCGGCGCAATCGTTCGTGCCGACCTCGTGGGACCAACCGGTGCTGACGGCGGAGTTCAACGCCATTGGCGTGACCCGCTGGCTCGAAGCGATTCGCCTGGTGGATAGCGACACCCGTTTCTATCAGGCTTCGTCGAGCGAGATGTTCGGCCAGGTGCGCGAGGTGCCGCAGGTCGAAACCACGCCGTTCCATCCGCGCAGCCCCTACGGAGTGGCCAAGGTGTACGGCCACTACATCACAGTCAACTATCGCGAGAGCTACGGCCTCTATGCGTGCAGCGGGATTTTGTTCAACCACGAATCGCCGCGGCGCGGGCGGGAGTTCGTCACGCACAAGGTCACCGAAGCGGCGGCGCGCATCAAGCTTGGTCTGGCGTCCGAGCTGCGGCTCGGCAATCTCGCTGCCCGTCGCGATTGGGGGTACGCCAAGGACTACGTGCGCGCGATGTGGCTGATGCTGCAACAGCCGCAGCCCGACGACTATGTGATCGCTACCGGCGAGCAGCATACGGTCCAGGAAGTCGTCGAGCTGGCGTTCGGCCGCGTGGGGGTGAACTGGCGCGACTACGTCCGCATCGATCCGGCGCTGAAACGCCCAGCCGAAGTCGACGCGCTGGTCGGCAACGCGGCCAAGGCGCACGCCCAGCTCGGCTGGTCGCCGACGGTGAGTTTCCATCAGCTCATCGAGATGATGGTCGATGCCGATCTCGCGGCGCTGCGCGACGGCCGAGGCTAGCGCTGTACCCCGATGCGCGCGCTGATCACCGGCATCGGCGGCTTTGCGGGGCAGCATCTCGCGGCTCGTTTGCTGGCGCGCGGGCACGAGGTCGCTGGCATCGTGCGACCGGGTGGCAGTCGACCCGTCGATCCGCGGATCAAGATCATTACCGCCGATGTCGAGGATGCTCGGAGTGTCGCGGAAGCCGTCGCGGCGGCGCAACCCACGGCGCTGTTTCATCTGGCTGGCCTGACGTTCGTGCCGCAATCGTTGCGCGATCCGACCGCCGCGATGCGGACCAACGTGCTCGGCACCATTCATGTGCTCGCCGCCGTGCGCGAGGCCGTGCCGAGTTGTCGAGTGCTCGTCGTTGGCTCGGGCGACGCGTATGGTCGCGTCGAGCCCAGCGATCTGCCGATCACCGAAATGTGCCCGTGGCGGCCGCTGAGTCCGTACGGCGTCAGCAAGGCGGCGGCGGATCTGATCGCGTATCAGTGGAGCCAGCCGCCGGGCTTGGACATCGTGCGGGTACGGCCGTTCAATCACACCGGACCGGGGCAGCAGTCGGCCTTCGTCTGCGCCGACTTTGCGCGCCAGTTGATGGCAATCGAGCGGGGTCTGCAGCCACCGCGCCTGACCGTCGGCAACCTCGAAGCGGTCCGCGACTTCAGCGACGTCCGCGACATCGCCGACGGTTACATCGCGGCGTGCGAGCGTGGTGGACGTGGTGAAGCCTACAACCTGTGCTCGGGCGTGGGTCGCTCGATTCGCTCTGTGCTCGATGATCTTATCGAATTGAGCGGCGTCTCGGTCGAGGTGGTGGTCGACCAGGCCAGGCTCCGGCCGCTTGACGTGCCGCAACTGGTGGGTTGTGGAGCGAAACTGCAGGCCGCCACAGGATGGTGCGTGACCATCCCGTGGCGGCAGACGCTGGTGGAGATATTGGCAGACTGGCGCGCGCGTCCCGATGCTCAGTTGAGCTGATACGTCGCCCGGAACTGCACCTGATCGCGGTCGCGGAAGAATCCGAGTTGCTGATACTCACCACCGATGGTGATGTAGTTCATGCTGAACAACAGCCAATCGGTCCACCGGTACGTGATGTTCGGCAACACGGCCCAGGTGCCGCGCACGTTTTGGATGAACGTGATGGCCGGGGTGAGGCGGCCGTGCAAATAGTCGGTTTGCAGATGCACTTGGCCGAAGGCTTCCACCGGTTTCTCCTGCACGAAGGAACTCGGGTCCTGGCCAGACGCGTTCTGCTTGGTTTGGCCGGTTTGGTAGTAATCCCGCTTGATGGGGGTGCCGTTATAGTTAACGTGGCCACCTTCGCTCAGGTTCCAGTCGCCGACGATCGCACTCACAAAGACGAAACTGTTGCTCGGGTTGAGGAAGCGGATGAAGAAGAAGCGGTCGAGGCCAACTTCCCAACGCAGGTGGTCGGCGTAGAGAATTTTTCCCGGAGGAGCGCTGAGAATCTTGATCGGCGAACCTCCTTCCTTAATGTTCAGGTTGATCGTCGGATTGAAACCCGGCTCGTGCATGAAGAACTCGCCCTCGAGACGGACAATGCTGTCGAGCGGTTCCAGAAAAAATGTGTCCGCAGCTCCCACCACCCCGGTCAAGTTGTGCACCGTTTGGGTGACGAACGCCCTGAGCTGTTGTCCGTCGGCGTCACGTTGATCGATGGTGGTTGAGCCAAGCGCTTGGGGCGCGGGCTGCGTCGGAAACGCCGTGTAGTACCAGAGGCTGAGCGTGTGGGTCCGGTCGACCACGCTCTGCAGGCGCACGCCCCAGCGGCTGTTGGAGAAATTGTAGTGCGGGGTCCGGTCGAGCAGCACGAACTGATAGGGCAGAGCGCCTACCAAGCTCTGCGGGTCTTTCCCCGGCGCTGAGTAGGGGCTGGCCGTCAAGATAGGGAGGGTGCCGGTGTTGACGTCGAGATCGCCCGGTACCCAATACGATTCGATGAATCCGCTCGACAGCGGGCCGAGGGTGTCGAACAAGTTGAGGCTGGCGCGTATGGTCCACAGCGGGATGCGCGCTTCGTCGACGTCCTCGAAGACTCCGGGGGCACCGAGTGTGAGGTCGAACGGGTTGTTTTGGTCGAGCAAGGCGATGGTGTCGGACTCGCCCCACGAGATCGCCTGGCGTCCGATGCGGAAGAACACCGGTCCCTTGCT
>JBGOUW010000372.1:0-5055 GCA_041477755.1 Binatia bacterium | reverse complement strand
CCGCCAGTTTCGAGGCTCCGTACACGCTCAGCGGTCCCGGCGCGTCGGCCTCGCCGCGCGGTGACGCGACGTCGCCGGTGAACACGTAGTCGGTGCTGAAGTGGATCAACGTCGCGTCGTGCGCTGCGCACCAGCGCGCCAAGTGCAGCACGCCGAACGCGTTGACCGCGAAAGCGGCTTCGACTTCTTGTTCGCAATCATCGACGCGGTGAAAGGCGGCGGTGTTGATGACCACCTCCGGCTGCTCGCGATCGAGTCGCGCGCGCACCGCCTCATGGTCGCGCAGTTCACAATCCGCGTGGGTGAGCGGGATCAGCGTATGCCGGGCGCTCAGCAGCGGCAGCAAGTCGCTGGCGAGCTGGCCATTGGCTCCGAACACCGCGACGCGCATTGCGTGACTCAGGGTAGGCGCGCCCGCAACTCGCCCAGCAATTGCCCCACACCGAGGTGGGACAGCTCGCGCGCGCTGACCCACTTCGGTCCCGCTTCCCAGAACATCCACCAGTCGAGCAAATTGGAACTCAGGGCTTGCTGCGTTTGATCGAACCGCCCCTCCCACACCGTGGCGCCGGTCTCGACTGACACGAGGGCCAAGCGGAACGACACCGAGGCCCCGTGGCGGGCGCCGTACTCACTCCCGTCGCGCTCGCGGAAGCGCGAGACCGTGCCGTAGAACACGCCGTCAGCCTTGACCACTTTTCCGAGCTGCAACGCCCGGGCCTCCAACTCGGCGGCGTGCACTTCACGCATCGCTTGCTCCACTTGCAGATCGGGGACGAAACGCCAGGTCGACGATTCAGCCATCACCGCGTAGATCTGCGCGGTCACCACTCGCTCCGCGTCCGGCGCCGCTACCTCCACATCCACCCCGACCGCCTGCGGCTCTGGCGATGCGTCGACGCGCTTGAGCGGCAGCACGGCGAACAGCTTGACCGGTGATGAGATCATTGGCTCGCTGGGCTTGAAGATCGAGGCACAGCCGGCGAGGCTCAGAACGTTCAGCGCGAGAGCGGCGCGTACCAGGACGCGGTTCATGCCAGCCTCAGGCCGAGTTCACGGAGCTGCCGCGGATCGACCACGCTGGGCGCCTCGGTCATCAGGCACGCGGCACGTTGCGTCTTGGGGAACGCGATCACATCGCGGATCGAGTCGACGCCGCACAGCAGCATGCAGAGCCGGTCCACGCCAAGCGCCAGCCCACCGTGCGGGGGTGCCCCTAACGCCAGCGCGTCGAGCAGGAAGCCGAATTTGTCGCGCGCCTCGGTTTCACTCATCCCGAGAATTTCAAACACCCGCGCTTGCACCTCCGGCCGATGGATACGAATGCTGCCGCCACCGAGCTCGGTGCCGTTGAGCACGACGTCGTAGGCTTGCGCGCGGACGTGCTCGGGCGCGTCAGACAATCGCTCCAGCTCGTCTTCCCGCGGCGCCGTGAACGGATGGTTCACGGAGACTAGGCGTTTCTCGGACGCGGAGTAGTCGAACAGCGGGAAGTCGGTGACCCACACGAACGCAAACCGGTCGGCCGCGATGAGCCGCAGCAGGTTCGCGAGGTGCAGACGGAGACTGCCGAGCGAGTCGTTGACGACCCGCGGCGAATCCGCCACGAACAACACCACATCACCGACGACGGCTGCGCAGGCCTGCTCGATGGCGCGGCGCTGCTCGGGGGTGAAGAATTTCGCGATCGGCGACTGCCAGCCGTCCGCGTTCAGCTTCACCCACGCCACGCCTTTGGCGCCGTAGGGAGCGACGATCTCCGGCATCCCATCGAGATCCTTGCGCGACAGGCGATTGCCGTCGGGAACACGGATCGCCTTGACGATGCCGCCACGCTCGACCGTGTCGCGGAACACTTTGAACTCGACCGTGCGCACCAGGTCAGAGATATCGACCAGTTCGAGCCCGAAGCGCAGATCGGGCTTGTCGCTGCCGAAGCGGCCGATCGCGTCCGCGTAGCTCAAGCGTGGAATCGGATTCGGCACATCGATGTCGCGCAAGGCAAAGACTTTGACCAGCATGCCTTCGACGACGCGCAGGACGTCGTCCTGCCGGACGAACGACATCTCGAGATCGAGTTGCGTAAACTCAGGCTGGCGATCCGCACGCAAATCTTCGTCGCGAAAGCAGCGCGCCAGCTGGTAGTAGCGATCGAAGCCGCTCACCATGAACAATTGCTTATACAGCTGCGGCGACTGCGCCAACGCGTAGAACGTGCCGGGGTTGACGCGGCTCGGCACCAGATAATCGCGTGAACCCTCCGGCGTGCTGCGCCCCAACACCGGTGTTTCGAGTTCGAGGAAGCCCTGGGCGTCGAGGTAGTCGCGAATCACCTTGTTGAGGCGGTGGCGCAGCATCAGGTTCTGCTGCATCGCCGGCCGGCGCAAATCGAGGTAGCGGTACTTCAACCGCGTCGCTTCAGCTACACCCGCGTCGTCGTCTATGGCGAACGGGATCGGACGCGCGCGGTTCAGAATGCGGGCCTCGCTCGCCACGATCTCGATCTCCCCGGTCGGCAGATTGGGATTCACGGTTTCCGGCGAGCGGCGCGCGATCGTTCCGCGCACCGCCAAGACGAACTCGCTGCGGACCTGTTCGGCGACGGCATGTGCCGCCGGGCTGCGCTCGGGGTTGAACACGAGTTGCACGATGCCGGAGCGGTCGCGCAGATCGATGAAAACGACGCCGCCGTGATCGCGGCGCGAGTTCACCCAGCCCATGACGGTAACGGTGCGGCCCTCATCCGTCGCGCGTAGCGTGCCCGCGTAGTGGCTGCGCTGCCAATCTTCGAGTCCCACGTCCTTCACCCCGTCGTTCATGCCGGATCACCCGCGCGTTCGCTCAGCCGAGCCAGCGTGGCTTGCAAATCGGCGACCGATACCGCCAGCGGCACTGCGCTGGGATAGTCGCGCTTCGCCACCATGTCGCGGACCGTCGCAGCCTGCCGCGTCAGTTCATCTTCACCGATGATCAACGCGAAGCGCGCCCCGCTCTTGTCGGCGCGGCGCATCTGGCTCTTCAAGCTCTTACTGGCTGCGTCCATCTCAACCGCGAAGCCACCGTCCGCGCGCAAGCGGTGCGCCAGGTGCATTGCCACGGACTCGGCGGCCGCGCCGATCGGGCAGATGAACACGGCCGGAGGGGTGGCGACGCTCATCTCGGGCAGCACCATCGCCAGCCGCTCCATGCCAAGGGCGAAGCCGATGCCGCCGACATCCGGGCCGCCGATTTCTTTCACCAGCCCGTCGTAGCGCCCGCCAGCCCCAATCGCGTTTTGCGCGCCGAGCCCGGGCGCCAGCACCTCGAATGCGGTACGGTTGTAGTAGTCGAGGCCGCGCACGATGCGTGGATTGACCGTCACCGCCACGCCTTCGCGATCCACCATCGCGCGCACCGCGCTAAAGTGCGCGGCGCACGCCGCGCACAGATGATCGAGCATCATCGGGGCATCGGCGGTCGCGTCCTGACACGCCGGTACCTTGCAATCGAGCAGGCGCAGCGGATTGCGCTCGAGGCGGCGCGTACAATTCTCGCACAGCTGTTCGCGGCGCGCCGCACCGTATGCGGCCAACACCTCGCGGTACGCCGGGCGACACTGCCCGCAGCCGAGGGAATTGATCTGCAGCTCGACGCCGGTCACGTGCATCGCTCGCAGCAAGTCGCTGAGCAGCAACAACACCTCGGCATCGGCTGCGGCGTCATCGCGCCCGATCATTTCGACGCCGATCTGCGAGAACTGCCGCAGGCGGCCCTTCTGCGGCCGCTCGCGCCGAAACATCGGGCCCAGGTAGAACCACTTCGATACCGGCTCGCGTTGCGCTACGGCGTGTTCGACGTACGCGCGCACGACCGACGCCGTCCCTTCGGGCCGCAATGAAAGCGAGGTACCATCTCGATCCGAGAACGTATACATTTCCTTCTCGACGATGTCGGTCGTATCACCTATAGAACGACTGAACAGGCTGGTGCGCTCGACGATGGGCAAGCGAATTTCGGTCACGTTGTATCGCTGGAAGACGGCGCGGGCTTGCTGCTCAAGCCACGACCAGCGGGCGCTTTCGTCCGGCAGGACGTCGCGAAATCCTTTCACGGAAGGGAATTTCATGCGGCAAGCTTGTGCCGGAGGCGCGGCCTAGCTATCAGAGGCCCTCTAGCGAGTCAACGAACTTTCACGCCTGTGGAGCGATCTCACACCATTCGTAGATGCCTGCCGAGCCCACGCCGTGCCGCGCTCGGACTCGCGCTCGTCGTGTCGCTCGTCAGCGTCGCGCGCACGCATGCGACCTCGCGCGACTTCGACCGCTTCAACGGTTTCGAAAGCGGTGGAGTCGGTGACTACGGCGTCGGCGCCGGCAACCCGAGCGGCAGTATCACCGCCCACAGCGGCCAGTACGGCCTACTCACCGCCGCCGCATCGAGTAGCAACGAGTATGTGAACGCGATCCTTTCGACGCCATCGACCACAGTGACCGATGGTGTATGGCTCTGTATCAGCGCCAAAGACTCCGGGACGACGCGCCGGATTCGCAGCTGGCTCAGCGCCAGCACCGTCGTGATCGAACTCATCCTGCGCTCCGACAACAAGCTTGAGCTGCGAGTCGCCAATAACACCATCGCGATATCCGGAGCCACTGTGAGCCAATGCCCGGCCTTCACGCACGTGGAAGTGCAATACATCGGGAACACCAACGCGAGCCTGTTCGTAAATGGTGCCTTGGAAGGAATGAACGCGACTCTGTCGAATTCGCTCATCGACACCACTCGCATCGGTCCTGACGACAGCGAGTCGGCGCTCCTCAGCATTGTGTGGGACGATCACAGCATCGCGCGCACGATGACGTTCCCTGGCACGCTACAGATCGTCGGCGTGCTGCCGATCACCGCGCCGACGGATCAATGGACGCACACCGGCTGCGGCGACGCGGCCACCTGTGTGAATGAGCAGCCACCGAACGGCAGCACAACGTTCGTATCCACCAATCAGAGCGATGCGCTGCAGTCATTCTGCCTCGCCGCAAGCGGACCGTTGGGCGTGTATGGCAACATCATCGCGGT
>JBGOUW010000250.1:0-7280 GCA_041477755.1 Binatia bacterium | reverse complement strand
TCCAAGACACGACCGGAGATGGCAACGGTGCGGCCGGGTTTACTCGATGCGGGCAGGCCCGATACGTCGCGGTGCGCGGTGGTGGAGCACCTGCCGGTTCCGAATCTCGTCGCGCGCGTCAATGTCGTCGCGCAGCGACGGACGGCGGAGAGTGCTGCGGCGCTCGATCATGCGCTGGTCGTGATCGGCGTTGGCATGGGGTTGGGGAGCGCAGCCAATCTCGCGGCGATCGAACCACTGGCCAAAGTGCTGAACGCCGCAATGTGCACCACGCGTGATGTGTCGGACGCGAGCTGGTTGCCGCGCCAGTATCAAGTGGGGCTGACGGGGAGAGCGATCGCGCCGCAGCTCTACGTGGCAATCGCCATCCGTGGCGCGATGGAGCACATGGTAGGGGTCCGCCGCGCCGGCGTGATCGTCGCGATCAACAAGAACGCCAAGGCGCCGGTGTTCAAGGCCGCCGACTACGGCATCGTCGGCGACTACGCAGAGGTCGTGCCGCTGCTGACTGATCGCCTGCAGCGCGCCCGCAACTAGCGGCGGTGGCTCGCACGGCGCCCACTGTGGAAGCTACACTACAACCTCGCAGCCGTTCATCGGAGGCCGCCGAGCGCGCGGCGGCCGTAGATGAATCGTTGAGTCGCGGTGACCACTTCGAGAGCCGCGTAAACGTATGCGGCAATTGGGGCGAGACTTGGGAGCGCGACCACCACCAGCGCTAGCACGAGCAGCTCCGCGCGCTCCAGCAAACCCGGCGCGTAGGGTATCACCTTCTCGCTCACCGCCTCGCTGGCGGCGCCGATGGCGAGAAACACGCACAGGTTGACGTACCATGTCGCAGCCAGCACGAGTGCCGGCGCATGCCACGCGGGGCGGGGCAGGGCGATGCCGAGCAGCACGGCGGCTTCGACGACGCGATCGAACGTGAGATCGAGCACGCCACCCCAGCGCGTGCTGCCGCCGCCGCGTCGAGCGACCCGGCCATCGATTGCGTCGGCCACCCCCGACAGCACCACGACGGCGAGGGCCGTCCACATCCAGCCGAGGGCGAAGAGTCCCCCCGCGACAATTCCGAGCACGACCGCGGCGTAGGTCAGCGCGTTCGGCGTGATCATCCACCGCACGCAAACGTCGGCGAGCTGATTGAGTGCGCGGTCGATCGTCGCGCCGGGTTTGCCGAACGCGCTGTCGAGCATGGCGCGACTATACCACGCTGCCATCTAAACCACGCCCTTGCTTGGAAGAACCGGAGCCTTTGGTTATGGTGGCCGCGCATCGACATCGCTTCTGGAGGAGGATACCCGTGAAACTCGATACCGGATTGCTGAGTGCTTCGTTGCGCGATGTGCCGGCCGCTGCCCGCGCCGCTGAACAGATGGGGTTCGACGCGCTGTGGACGGCCGAAACCAGCCACGATCCATTCTTCCCGCTGGTTGTGGCGGCGGAACATACCGAGCAGATCAAGCTCGGGACGTCGATTGCGGTCGCGTTCCCGCGCAGTCCGATGGTGCTGGCGGAGATCGGGTGGGACCTGCAGGCGCTGTCGAAGGGGCGTTTCATCCTCGGTTTGGGCACGCAGGTGAAAGGACACAACGAGCGCCGCTTCGGCGTGCGCTGGGAACACCCAGGCCCGAAGCTCCGCGAGATGATCCAGATGATCCGCGCGATCTGGGACTGCTGGCAAAACGGCACCCGGCCGAGCTTCGTCGGCAAGTTCTACAATTTCACGCTGATGACTCCGTTCTTCAATCCAGGACCAATCGAGTGGCCGAAGATCCCCATCTACATTGCCGGCGTCAACGAATACATGTGTCGGCTTGCGGGCGAGTCGTGCGATGGTTTCCACGCGCACCCGTTCCACTCGCTCAAGTATCTCACCGAGACGGTGATCCCGAATATGGAGAAGGGTGCGGCCAAGGCGGGGCGCAACGTCAAGGACTGTGCGCTGTCGAGTACGGCGTTCGTCATCACCGGCGCCAATCGCGACGAAATCGAGGCGGCCAAGGCGCCGGTGCGGCAACAGATCTCGTTCTACGCCTCAACCCGCACGTACATCGGCGTGCTCGAAGCGCACGGTTGGGGGGACACCTGCATTCGTCTGAACGAGAAGGCGGCGAAGGGCGATTGGGCCGGCATGGCGAACGAGATCACCGACGAGATGCTCGAGGTCTACGCGGTCACCGGCACCTACGACGAGATCGCCGATAAGGTGAAGGCCAAGTACGCCGGGTTGCTCGACCGCGTCGCGTTCTACTTTCCGTTCAGCAGCGGGCGCGACGAAGCGCGCTGGCGCAAGATTGTGGCGACGTTCAACGGCTAGCGAAGATCAACAGATAGGCGGAGGTCAGCAGCACCGACACGATGCCCGCCCCCAGCAGTAGATCGCCGAGACGCTGATAGAAGGGGCCGTGGTGCCCGATGTGGTGCCGCAGGTTCCGCAGAGAGGGACGCGAGATGGGCGCTCGGGGGCATGAGAGACGCATAGGGGGTGATATTGCGCGCCTGGAAGGGGACTTCCCGCCCATCTCGCGCTGCCGACTGGCAGGCGTTCGGAAGCTTTCAATCATGATGACGCTCACCCTTGTGGACTGAGCAAGACGAGTACCACGCAGAAGTGTGCGCGGTGCCGCCTTCGCTTCCACCATCGGGCGGTACCAAAGCTGGCGGTGCTGCAAGCCATCGCAGCACCGCCAGCCTCAAACCGAAGAGATTTGCAGCACCCCTGCCTCGGGGGCTGCAGCGAACGGACGGAAGCTACGCTTTTGCCGGTGCAACGTGGCCGTTGCGCTCGAGGTAGGTGAGGATCGTCTTCAAACTCTCAGCCTCGTTCTGCGTGCCGGTGTTGACGGTGATCTCGGCGGTAAGCGGGGCTTCGTAGGGCGCAGAGATGCCAGTGAACTCAGGGATCTGGCCGGCGCGGGCCTTCTTGTAGAGACCCTTCGGATCGCGCGATTCGCACACATCGAGCGGGCAATCGACGAAGACTTCAATGAAGTCGCCTGTGGCCATCAGCTTGCGCGCTTGCTCGCGATCGGCACGATAGGGCGAGATGAAAGCGGTGATGTTGATTACGCCGGCTTCGGTGAACAGCTTGGCGACCTCACCGATGCGGCGAATGTTCTCGTTGCGGTCTTCCGGCGAGAAGCCGAGATCCTTGTTCAGCCCGTGGCGCACGTTATCGCCGTCGAGCACGAACGAGTGGACGCCGCGATCCCAGAGAATTTTTTCGAGCGCGACTGCCAGCGTCGATTTGCCCGAGCCCGACAGCCCGGTCATCCACACGGTGCACGACTTGTGGCCGAGGATAGCTTCGCGGTCGGCCTTCGAGACGTTCCCGGCATGCCATACGATGTGCTTTGATTTCGGTTCACTCATGCTGCGGAGACTCCTTCGATTGAGATTGCGTAGCGGCTAGAGCCGCATCTCTTACCGGAGGAGCGCAGTTGGCTCAAGCGTCCGGTGTCTTGTGCTGGTCAGGGCCTAGCGGAACAGATCGAACTCGCGCGGGCGGATGAGCTTCGCGCCGCCGCCGTCGCCGCGCTGGTACTCGTAACCGCGAATGATGGCTGCGGGGATGCCTGCCCCTTTGCGCATCACCAGACCGGCGGCGGCAGCGAGCGCATCGGCTTGGGCGTTCACCGTGTGGTGCAGTTCCCGGCCGGTGAGGTCGCGCTCGCCGCGCAGATCGAGCAACGGCTCCATCCCGGCGACGCCGAGCGCGAAGTCGACCAGACCGTCGCGCCACGGCCGGCCAAACGTATCGGTCACAATCACCGCTACCTCTCGCTGGGCTCGCGCCCGAAGCGCCTCGACGAGCCCGCGCGCCGATGCATCGGCATCGCGGGGGAGTAGGATCACCGTGTCGTCATCGAGACTGTTCGACTCGTCGACGCCCGCGTTGGCGCACACATAACCCGGGCCGGTCTCGACGATGAGATGGCCGCGATCCATTTTCACGATCCGGTTGGTCTCGCCCAGAATCACTTCGATCACGCGCGGATCTTTATCGGTGGTCATCGCTGCGAGCTGCTTCGCGAACGGCGACGCTGTCACCGTTTTCAGATCGACGACACGACCCTCGGCCTTCGACACGATCTTCTGACAGACCACCAGAATGTCGCCATCGAGCGGACCGAGTCGTGCCTTGGCGATGGCGTCGGCGAGCGCGGTGCCGAGGTCGTCGCCGGGACGGATCATCGGCACGCCGGACACGGGATGGACGGAGAAAGGGGTCATGCCATCACCTCCCGCATCACCCCTCGCATCACGGCGGCCGCAAGCGAGCGCGACTTCGCCGGCGTCGACATGATCGTGTCGGTCACCAACGTCCGCATGCCGAGCTTTTGAATGCGTGGCGCGTGCGCCGCGTCGTGGTTGTCGAGCACGAACAAGTCGACGAAGTCGCGATAGATGTTCGCCACACCGAACGGCGACACTTCGTGCCCGAGGCCGCGGAGCAGGCGATGGGCAGGGCCTTTGATCGGCATACCACCGACGATCGGACTGATCGCCGCGATGCGGGCAGGCGTGGTGCGCAGCGCGGCGCGAACGCCGGCGAGACTGACGATCGGTCCGATGCTGACGATCGGATTGCTCGGCGGCACGATCACGATGTCGGCGTGGCGAATGGCGCCGAGCACGCCGCGCGCCGGTCGCGCCCGCGGCGCGCCGACGAATCGCACGCGCTCGACTCGCCCTCGTCCGCGCCCTTTGACCAGATATTGCTGAAAGGGCAGCGCCCCGCGCTTGGCGACGTGGACGACCGTCCGCACCGGGTCGTCGGACATTGGCAACATGGTGACCTTCAGGCCGTGGCGCTGCGCGATCGTTCGCGTGATCGCGGAGAGTGATTGTCCGCGGCGCAGGGCATCGGTGCGGTAGAGGTGAGTGGCGAGATCCATGTCGCCCAATTGAAACCAGGTCTCCTCGTAGTAGCGCTCGAGCGCATGCAGGCAGGCCAAGGTGTCGCCCTGCACGCCCCAACCGAACCGCCGCCCAGCCCGACCCGCCAAGGTGTAGGTGACGGTGTCGAGGTCGGGCGAAACGTGCAGGCCGAAGAACGTGTCGTCGTCGCCGGTATTGCCGATGATGGTGAGCTGGCGCGGCTCAAGAAGCGAGTGCAGGCCCCGCAGAAAGCGCGCGGCGCCCACTCCGCCAGCCAGCACCGTCACCCGCTGCGTGCGTGTCATTCGCCACGTCCTCCGCCCCGTGCATCCGACCATAGGTGGTGGTGCGCTGCACCGGAATGCGTCCGAAGCCTTCGATGAGGGCGCGTATCTCGCTCTCGGGGAGATACTCGCCCGCGTCGGCGCCGGCCATCTTCGAGATCGACTCTTCCATCAACGTGCCGCCGAAGTCGTTGCAACCGGCGCCCAGCGTGAGCTGCGCCAACTCGACGCCGAGCTTCACCCACGAGGTCTGGATGTTGTTGATCCAGCCGCGCAACATCAGCCGTGAGACGGCATACATTTGGAAGTCGACGGCGCCCTTCGGCGGCGGGTTCACCAACCCCTTTTGATAGAGCGTGGTGTAGGTGTGAATGAAGCGCAGCGGCACGAACTCGGTGAAACCGCCGGTTTCCTTCTGAATCGAACGCAGCAAGTCGATGTGCCGCGCGGCGTGCAGCCGCGTTTCGATGTGGCCGTACATGATCGTCGAGGTCGTGCGCACACCGACTTTGTGCGCGGTCGTAATGATCTCTACCCACGTCCGCACGTCGACCTTCTTGTGGCTGAGGATCTCGCGCACGTCGTCGTCGAGGATCTCGGCGGCGGTGCCCGGGATAGTCCCGAGGCCGGCGTCGCGCAGCATGCTGATGTAGTCGGTGTAATTCATCCCCGTGCGGCGCGCGCCGTACATGATCTCCATCGGCGAGTACGCGTGAATGTGCATGTGCGGGAAGCGCGCTTTGATCGCCAGCAGCATGTCGCGGTACTCGAACGCGTCCATCTCCGGATTGATGCCGCCCTGCATGCACACTTCGCTGGCGCCGCGATCGATCGCGTCCTGCACCTTGCTGAGGACGTGATTGACATCGTGGTTGTAGGCGGTTGGATCCTTGCGGTGCACCGCGAACGCGCAGAACTGGCAGCCGACGAAGCAGATGTTGGTCCAGTTGATGTTGCGGTTCACGACATACGTGACTTCGTTACCGACGTCGGTAGTGCGGACATGGTCGGCGCTCTTGATCAGCGCGAGCAGGTCAGTCCCCTCGGTGCTCAACAGGTGGACGCCGTCCTCGACACTGAGTTCGCGACCTTCGAGTGAACGCTCGAGAATCGCCCGGGTCGGTGCCGAGGCCTCCAAAAGCACTGCGTCGAGCGGGCGCGGGTCGGTGACCATCTCCCGAATGTGACGCGTCAACATGGCGAGACTCCTCCTCTGCCGGCCGCCAGCGCGCGAGTGCGCGTGCGCAGCGCCGGATCCAAGAAGCCGGGCCGATCGATGTACTCATCGTAGATCGGCAGGCGAGGTTGCAGGATAGAGCCTTCCCCTTTGCACGTGGCGGCCAATGCGGCCACGTGCGGCCAGGGAGCCTCGGGGTTGACGTAGTCCCGCGTCAGCGGGGAGATGCCGCCCCAGTCGTTGAGACCGGAGTTGAGCAGGATGCGGTGATCGTATGGACTGAGGTTCGGCGGTGCCTGAATGTTCATCGCCGGCATCAGCAGCCGGCACACGGCGAGGGTGCGCGCCATTTCGAGCGTGTCGGGTTCGGGGCTGGTGGCCATCGGGATACTCGGCTTGGCGCGGAAGTTCTGGATGATGATCTCCTGAATATGTCCGTAGCGTTCGTGCGCCTCGCGGATCGCGACCAGACTTGCTACCCGCTCGGCGCGCGTTTCGCCGATGCCAACCAAGATGCCGGTTGTGAACGGGATCTGCAACTCGCCGGCCTCGTGGATCATCTGCATCCGCAGCGCCGGATCTTTGTCCGGCGCATGGTAGTGCGGCCCGCCGCGTTCGCGCAGGCGTGGGCTGATGGTTTCGAGCATCAGCCCCATGCTGACGTTGACCGGCTTCAGGCTCGCCATTTCGGCATGCGTCATAAGGCCCGCGTTCGTGTGCGGCAGCAGGCCTTCCTCAAGCGCGATCTCGCACGCTTGGCGGACATACTCGATCGTGGTGGTGTGGCCGAGGACTTCGAGCGTCTGGCGATACGATTTGAAGACCAATTCCGGCTTATCGCCGAGGCACATGAGCGCCTCGATCGCGCCGCGTTCCTTGCCGTCGCGCGACCACGACCGAACTTCTTCCGGCATCATTGTCCATGCGCCGGGATC
>JBGOUW010000173.1:0-9083 GCA_041477755.1 Binatia bacterium | reverse complement strand
CGCGGGGGTGTTCGTGCTGTGCATGCAGCGCGAGCAACTCAACGCCATCCGCCGCGCGGCCTTCTTCCTGTCGCTGATTCCGTTCGGCTTGTCGCTGGGGCTGCTGCGGGGTTTTAACCCGACTGACGGCGGCATGCAGTTCGTCGAGTCGTACGCCTGGATCCCCCAGTTCAACATCCGCTATCAGCTTGGCGTCGACGGATTGAGTTTGTGGCTGGTGCTGCTGACTACGTTCCTAACCCCGCTGGTTGTGCTGGCGGCGTGGAGCGACGTCCACAAGCGGCTCAAGGAATACATGTTCTTCATGCTGGCGCTGGAGACCGGGATGCTCGGCGCCTTCGTCGCTCTCGATCTGTTTCTGTTCTACGTGTTCTGGGAAGTGATGCTAGTGCCGATGTACTTCCTCATCGGTGTGTGGGGCGGCGCGCGGCGGATCTACGCGGCGATCAAGTTCGTGCTCTTCACCATGGTCGGCGGCCTGCTGATGTTGGTGGCGATTCTGTACCTCGCCATGCACGCCCAGGCTGGGCAACCCTCGTTCGACCTGCTGCGCCTCTATGATGTGAACCTGCCACTGGAGGCGCAGCGTTGGCTGTTCGCGGCGTTCGCGCTGGCCTTCGCGATCAAGGTGCCGATGTTCCCGCTCCACACTTGGTTGCCCGACGCGCACGTCGAGGCGCCGACCGGCGGCTCGGTGATCCTCGCCGGCATTTTGCTCAAGCTCGGCACCTACGGCTTCCTGCGCTTTGCGATCCCCCTTTTCCCCGTGGCGGCGGCGGAAGCGACCCCGTACATCGCCACGCTGGCGGTGATCGGCATCGTCTACGGCGCGCTGGTGGCCATGGTTCAGCCGGATCTGAAGAAGCTGGTGGCGTACTCGTCGGTGAGCCACCTCGGCTTCGTCATGCTCGGGTTGTTCGCGCTCAATCCGCAGGGCGTGATGGGTGGCATCTACCAGATGCTGAACCACGGCCTGTCGACCGGCGCACTGTTCTTGCTGGTTGGCGTGCTGTACGAGCGCCGGCACACGCGACTGATCGCGGAGTTCGGTGGCCTGTGGAAGCAACTGCCGAAGTACGCCGTATGCTTTCTGATCGTGATGCTATCGTCGATCGGGTTGCCGGGACTCAACGGCTTCGTCGGCGAGTTTCTGATTCTGATGGGTGCCTTCAAGGCGCAGCCGTGGTTGGCCGCCGTCGCCACCAGCGGCGTGGTCTTAGGCGCCGTCTACATGCTGTGGATGTTTCAGCGTGTGATGTTCGGCCCGCTGGTCAATCCTGCCAACGCCGTGCTCCCGGATCTCTCCCGCATTGAGCGCGCCGTGTTGATACCGCTGTTGGTGATGATCGTGCTGATGGGGGTGTATCCCGCGCCGTTCCTCAGCCGCATGGAGCCGGCGGTGACCGCGTATCTCGCGCGCATCGAGAAGAAGATGGCAGCGGTTGATACGTC
This sequence comes from Binatia bacterium, assembly GCA_041477755.1. GTDB lineage: Bacteria > Desulfobacterota > Binatia > HRBIN30 > JACQVA1 > JACOST01. Next base: position 7,631 of record JBGOUW010000173.1, on the reverse strand, counting down.
AAGCGCGACGTTTGCGAATGGGTTTCCTCTCCCTCTGGGAGGGGGTCAGGGTGAGGGAACTATGTATGCGGCAGCACGGCTCGGCGAGCCTCACCCCGGCCCTCTCCCTGAGAGAGAGGGTGACGGAGGAGCGGCGCTCCCGTGACCGCCACGCCGATGATCGCAGCGACGCCCGTCGCGTGGCTGGTGCTGCTGCCGGTGCTGTTGCTCACCGGCACCGCGCTGCTGGTGATGGTGACGGATCTCTGGATGGAAGGGCCGGATCGCGACGGACTCGGCTGGCTGGGCATTGTTGGGCTCGCTGTCACTGCCGTGGCCTCGGTCACGCTGTGGAACCAAGGCGAGATCGGCTTCGGCGGCATGATGGCCGTCGATCGCTACGCGCTGTTCTTCAATCTGATCTTCTGCCTCGCCGCCGGCCTGACGCTGCTGATGTCGATGAGTTACCTCGAACTCACCGACATCCGTGTCGGCGATTACTACACGCTCATTCTCTTCGCGACCGTCGGCATGATGTTGATGGCGGCGGCGACTGACCTGATCGTCATCTTCCTCGGCCTCGAAGTGATGTCGATCGCGGTCTACGTACTCGCCGGCATCTGGCGCCGGCAACTGCGCTCGACCGAAGCAGCGCTGAAGTATTTCCTGCTCGGTGCGTTCGCAACCGGCTTTCTGCTGTTCGGGATCGCGATGCTCTATGGCGCGACCGGGTCGACGACGCTCAACGTCATTGCCAGCCACCTTGCGAAAGCCACCGGCGAGCAGCGAATGCTCGCTACCATTGGGATGGCGCTGTTGCTGATCGGCTTCGGGTTCAAGGTAGCGGCCGTGCCGTTTCATGCGTGGACCCCCGACGTCTACGAGGGCGCGCCGACGTCGATCACGGCGTTGATGGCCGTGGGCGTGAAAGCCGCCGCCTTTGCCGCGTTCACCCGAGTGTTCCTGCACGGTCTCGCCGGGCTCAGCGGCGACTGGAGCATGGTGCTGTGGGGACTCGCGGTGCTCACGATGACGGTCGGCAACGTGGTCGCGGTGTTGCAGCAGAACATCAAGCGCATGCTGGCCTACTCGAGCATCGCGCACGCCGGCTATCTGCTGGTCGGCATGATCGCGAACGGCGAGAACGGCGGCAGCGCGGTGCTGTTCTACTTGCTCGGTTACGCACTGATGAACCTCGGTGCGTTCGCCGTCGTGATGGCGTTGGGCAAGCGCGGTGAACCCAACGAGCGCCTCGACGACTATGCGGGCGTCGGCTTTCGCCATCCGTTTCTCGGTTTCGCCATGTCGATATTCATGCTGTCACTGGCCGGCGTGCCACCGCTGGTCGGGTTCGCGGGCAAGTTCTACATTTTCGCGGCGGCGGTGAAGGCGGGCTACGTTGGCCTCGCCGTGATCGGCGTGCTCAACAGCGTGGTGTCGATGTACTACTACGTCGGCGTGCTGGTGAAGATGTATATGACCGAAGGCTCCGCCGACGTGCCGAGCCCGACCACGCGCCCCTATCTGTTCGCGACGATGCTGGTGACGGTCATCGGGGTGATCCTTCTCGGCGTCTTCCCGGCGAAGGCGTTCGAACTCGCCCGGCAAGCGTTCCTGTCGCTCGGCTGACGCGACTCGTGTGCGTGATTGGTGTTCGGGCCACGAGCACGAGCCACGAACACGAATCGCGATCACGATCCCATGCGATGCCGGAAGGCGCGCGAGCGGCGGCTACTGCCGTGGAGTTCGCGGAACAGCAGTCCGCGCATGACCATCACGAAGTAGATCAGCAACGCGATCACGGCGGTCTGAATCCATGCGAAGATCCCGGCGACGGGGACGGACCAGATGGCGAAGACCAGCGTGGCGGCGATGAGGTTGGCCGGAAACCACTCGATCCAATTCTCCAGCACGAAGCCGTAGCTTTCCTGCAGCAAGGCGATCGAGGAGAAGTGGCCGACGTAGATCAGCTCGGGCACGGCGTTGCCGAACACGAAGATCGCCAGGTAGGCGCACAGCACGATGACGGTGCCCTGCGGCAAGCTCAGCAATGCCGGCACCGCCAGCTGGCTGAAGAGCCAAAGCAGAAAGCTGACCCCAACCACGTCCCACAGGTAGGCACCGAAGCTGCGCTTGAAGTCGTCGAAGGTCACGCGGCTCGTGCGCACCATCATCTCGACCAGAGAGAGAAACGAGCCGACGCAGGCGGCCAGCACCAGCGTATAGAGAAAGCCGCCGACGATGGGCAGCAAGCCGGCGACGATCGCGCCGACGTTGAGCGTCACCATGTAGACGAATACCGTGCCCAGCACCAGCCAGTTTTTGAGCACGAGTTGCGCGGCCTGGCCGAAGGCCTTGCGGTACATCGCCAGCGTGACGGTCAACCACTCCACAGCGGATTCACTCGATAGGATGGTGCGCGTGATCAGAAGCGCTCGCGCATCCAGGCGACGATCTTCGCCAGCGCCAGCGGGGCGCCGGTGCGCGCTTGCGTGCCGACGCCGAAGCCGTAGTGGTCGCCGGGTATGGCGTGGATCTGCTTGTCGGTGGCCGCGAGCGCGTCGTGGGCGGCGCGCGCATCGGACGGAAAGATCGCGTTGTCGCCGCTGTAGTAGATGACCAGCGACGGCACGGTGATCTTCGCGGCGTTGTGCACGACGTTGGCGTTGGACGACAGGGCCGACCACGTGCTCAGCCACGCGCGCGGACTTTGCACGCGCGCGAAGCCGAACTCCATGTAGTTGGAAAGATCCGGTCGATACGAAAACAAACTGCCGGCGTCGCGTTCTGAGGGATCGAGCGACAGATCGAACGCGCGCAAGTCGGCCTCGGTGCGGTACACCACCATGTACGGACATACGACGGCACCGCGCAGGGCGCGCGCCTGTTCGGGCCACGGGCGTTTGCCGAAATCGGTGGTGGCGATCTTGCCGCGCGCTTCGTGGCGTTGCCGCAAGCCCGCGCGCGCGATGCCGTCGATGCGTTCGACCCGCGCCCGCTGCGCGGCGCGGTAGCGTGTGACGAACTCGGGTGCGTAGTGGCTCGACTCCGGCGGCTGACGATAGCCGTTGTCGGGGTTGAACGGATCAAGAGAGGCATCGCACGACAGCGGATCGCTTTCATCAGTAACCGACGGATCGATCATGCTCATCAAAATCTTGCCTTCACCGAGGTGCGCGGCGAGATTGATGTAGCCGTCGACCGGCGGCAGCTCGACGGCGTTGAGATCGAAGGGATCGCCGGCAGGCGTCTGTGGCAGCCGATGCGGCGGCGCGGTGACCGACTGCGCGAGGTAGAAGGCATAGAGCGATCCGCCGCCACTGTTGCCGCACACGAGGATGCGCTTGAAACCACGATCCCGTAGGAAGCGGACACCAGCCGCGACATCGAGCAGCAACACCTCGTGGACGCACAACTCGTCGTTGTTCAACCAGCGACTATTCTGCCCGAAGGTAGCGTACCCCGCGTCGAGCAGCCACGGCATCGCGTAGTGGCGACTCATGTCCGCCTTGGGATGCATGAAGCAGACGACGGTCTGCTCACCGCCCTTGGTGTGGAGCAGACCGCTGCTCAAACCACCGTCGTCGGCCTCGAGCACGACCGACTCGTACTGAACCGACGCGTCGATGGCGGCGTAAGACACGCACTTGTACGGATTGTCGTAACGGCCGAGACGCATACGGGCTCCTTTCGGTGCGCCTTCACTCGCCGAGCCGAGCGGTCGAGTCAAGTGCCATGACTCGACCGCCGGTGTCGGCGCTGCGGCGTGCAGATGAGGTCGAGGCGATCGATGTCGTAGAGGGTGAAGGGCGAATTCTCCAACGAGTGGCTGCGCGTGAGGACGATGATGCGGCCGGTCAGCGACCGCGGAGTGCGCCCTCCAGCAATGACGGCGCGCCGCCGTGGTTGCGCCTACACCGGGTTGGGTGAGGTTTTCGTTGTGGCGTCGCCCAATTGTCCGGAGTCGTTGTAGCCCCAGCAGCGCACGCCGTAGAACGGACCGACCGCGCAGGTATGCCAGCGGCGCGCAGAGATCTGATTCGACGTCTGGGCGCCCGTGCTGAGCGCGAGTCCGGTGACCGTCGTCGGCTGCAAGACTGGCGCCGCGGAGACGGTTCCCGTACCGCATTGTCCGAGTTGGTTGTCGCCCCAACATTGTACGCTGTGATCCGTCAACAGAACGCAGGTGTGCTCGCGGCCCGCCGTGAGGTCGCTCGCGATCGTGATACCGGGCACCGGGGCAGGATCCACGTTCTGATTGCTATCCACTTGGCCCTTGCCGAGCTGGCCCTGCGCGTTGGCGCCCCAGCACTTCAGCGAGCCATTGAGGAGCACCGCGCAGGTATGGGCGAAGCCGAGACCGAGTGCCTTGGCCTTCAGGCTCAGCCGCGTGGCCGGGTCGATTACGGTTCGAGGTGTGGTGCTTGGCAGGGCCTGCACCGTCTGTACGCCGAGTTGGCCATAGAGGTTTTCACCCCAGCAAGCGACCGTATCGTCTGTCCGAATCGCGCACGTGTGCGCACCACCGGCAACCACTCGTTTCGCATTGGCAACTCCGGCGTCCTGTGGGAGCGAGGCATCGGCTCGCGAGCCGGTGCCGAGCTGCCCCTGACTGCCGGCGCCCCAGCACTTCACCTGTCCGCTCGACAACAGCGCGCAGGTGTGCGACTCGCCCGCCGTCACGTCGACGACTCCCGTGGCGATGACCGTGACCGGGGTGACGATCTTGAGGTCGGGTTTCCCGGCGCCGATTTGGCCGAAGTCATTTGCTCCCCAGCAGTCGAGCGCCCCACTCGTATGCACCACACAGGTGTGATTGCCGCCGGTGGCGATGCGTGCCGCGTCGTTCAGTCCTGCTGGCCCGCCGCGATCCAGCGGGGTGCTGACTGTCTGGCCGTCGCCCCACTGGCCTTCAGAGTTGCTGCCCCAACACAGCGGGCTGACATTCGATCCCGCGCGAAAGAGCACGCACGTGTGCGAGCCGCCGGCTGCAATCGCTTCGTAGGCCAACCGTTGAAACACGCCGGCCGTTGGCGTCCTGCATGCAGTTGCCCCGAGGATCAGGCAAGCGCCGATCAATATGAATCGCGGAGTTCTCATGAGGGCTCCCGTCTCGCCCGCTTGAGGGCGCGTCCGATGATTCTCAACTAACGGCAGTGCGGAAACGTCACGGCGGCGAACTATGGGCCGCCAGCGCTTCGCCTGTCAAGCGGAAGAGCGCCGTTGTCTAGGCCGGGAACTCATCCGGCTGCACGATCTCCTCGACCGTCAGCGCGGGGCGAGAACGGAACGGTTCGACGCGCACCGGGCAAGCATCGATGTCGCAACGGCTACAGTAGCCACGATGACAGGGGTCGGTGTGAAACACGATCTCGCCTTCGATGCCGCAGGTAGCGATGACCTCGCGTTCGAAGTGGTCGGCGGCGTCGTGCGCGCGATCCACGGTCCAGAATTCCGGCACCACGAGGTGGGCGTCGATGTGACTGAAACGCCCCGACCGGATCGCCCGCAGATTGTGAACGCGGATGATGCCGGGCACGACACTCGCGTTGAGCGCGCCGACCAGTTTGTCGAGGAGTGCAGTATCCTCCTCGTCGAGCAGCCCGCCGGCAGCCTGGCGCACGAGTCGAAACCCAGTCCACGCCAAGTTGACCCCAACCAGCGCCGCCACCAGCGGGTCGAGCCACAGCACGTTGGTCAGGCGCACCAACGCCAAGCCCACGACGACGCCGACGCTGGTCCAGAAATCGGAGAGCACATGTTGCCCGTCGGCGACCAGCGTCATCGATTGCGCGCGGCGGCCGGTCCGCACTAAGAACGCGCCGAGCGCGAGGTTCGCGAGTCCGGCACCGCCGGTGATGGCGAGACCGAGGTCGAGTTGCCGCACCGGGTTGCCGTGCAGCAGGCTGGCGCCCGCCTCATACACGATCATCACTGCGGCGAACGCGATCAGTCCGCCCTCGAAGGCGGCGGAGAAAAACTCGATCTTGCCGTGGCCGTACGGATGATTGCGATCGGCCGGGCGGCCGGCGAAAACCAATCCGCCGAGCGCGAATACTGCCGCGACCACGTTGACGATGCTCTCCAGCGCATCGGAGAGAATCGCGGTCGAGCTGGTGAGCTGATACGCACCGAACTTGGCGACCAGGAGCGCCGCGCCGACCACCAGCGAGAGCAGTCCGGCGCTCAACCGTACGCGCAGATCGCTGTGGGAATCGATGTGCCCGGTCGTTAGTGCCGCCGCGTTCGTGGTCATCTCCGCCCATCTTGCGCCCCTAACGCACACAGTCAATCACATGCCCGCACGTGATTGACTGACCAGTGGCACGCTCCTATAGTGCGTTCCGTTTTGGAACGCAGCCATGCGTTGGCGTGACATCGGCGACCTGACCTGCTCGGTAGCGCGAACCCTCTCGGTGGTGGGCGATCGCTGGACGCTGTTGATTCTGCGCGAAGCCTTCCTGCGCACTCGGCGCTTTGAAGACTTCCAAACGCATCTCGGCATGACGCGCCATCGTCTCGCCGATCGGCTGGCGAAGCTGACCGAGCACGGCATCTTCGAGCGCGTGCGCTATCAGGACCGACCCGAGCGCTTCGAATATCGCCTCACCGAGAAGGGGCGCGACCTCTACCCCGTCATCGTCGCGTTGGTCGGATGGGGTGATCGCTGGATGGCGGGAAAGGCCGGCGCGCCGATCGAATTGATCCACCGAGCCTGCGGCCATGTGATGACCCCGAGGTTCGCATGCCCGCACTGCGGCGACGCGCTCAGCGCGCGCGACGTAACGGCACAGCCCGGCCCGGCGCTGCGCGCCCTCGCCCGCAAACCCCAACGACGCGGGGCGCCCTCGCGGCGCGTTTCCGCTCAGCAAAGGAGTTCACGATGAGTCAGACGCAGGTAGTCGATCTCTCCGTCTCCCGTACTCCGCTGCCGCTCGACGCGGATGATCTGCCGACGGTGTGCGTGCTGTGTAGTCACAACTGCGGCCTGCGCGTCGACGTGAAGGGGGGCCGCATCGCCGCGGTGCGTGCCGACGAACGCAACCCGATCACTGAAGGCTACGTGTGCAACAAGGCCTTCAGCATCGGGCACTATGTCGAGCACGCCCAGCGCGTCGTCCATCCGCTGAAGCGGCAAGCCGACGGTAGCTTCGAGCGCATCACCTGGGACGTCGCGATCGCCGAGATCGCCGCCAAGCTCGACGACATCCGCACGCGCCATTCGCCGCGCTCGATCGCCTTGGTCGGGGTCGGCGGCCAGGCCAACCACTTGGATGGTCCCTATGCGATCGGCTTCTTGCGCGGCCTCGGCTCGCGCAAGTGGTTCAACGCTTTCGCGCAGGAGAAGACGCAGCACAACTTGATGGACCAGTGGATGTTCAATGCCTCGCCGGCGGCCTGGCTCCACGCCGATGCCGAGCACACACGCTTCATGCTGGTGCTGGGGACCAATCCGAAAATCAGCAACCGTGGTCACAACGCCACCGATACGTTCAAACGCTTCAGCGACGATCGCTCGCGTACGCTGGTAGTCGTTGACCCGCGAGAGACCGAAACCACGCGCACCGCGACGCGCCATCTGCGCGTGCAGCCGGGCACCGATGCCTATCTGTTGCTCGCTCTCGCCGCCGTGATCGTCGAACGGAATCTGG
>JBGOUW010000290.1:0-6524 GCA_041477755.1 Binatia bacterium | reverse complement strand
CACTCACCCCATCGGGCCCTGATACACCTCGGTGAACCGCAGCAGCAGCTCCATCGGGAGCGCCAGGTTGGCGTCGCGATCGGTCTTCACGCACACGACCGCTGGGCCCTTGGCCGCCTTGGCGCGGCGCAGCGCGGATTCGACGTCTTCTATCCGCTCGGCGTACTCGCCGTAGCAGCCAAGACCTTCGGCGACACGATCCCAGCGCACTGTTCCTTGGTGGGTGCCGAACGTCTGGCCGTAGAGCATCTGCTCGTTCGGCTCCTCCATTGTCCATGAGCCTTCGGCGAAGACGATGGTCGTGATCTTCACGCCGTCGCGCGCTGCGGATTGCATCTCCATGAAGTTGAAACCGGCGGCACCATCACCAGTCACACACACAACCTCGCGCTGCGGTGCGCCGAGCTTCGCTCCGATGGCCGACGGAATGCCGGTGCCAAGCATGCCGAGCTCGAGAATGTTGTGGTACGAGCGCGGTTGCGTCGGCGGCAAACACGCGTGCGCCCATAGCGAGGTATTGCCGCCGTCGGCGGTGTACACCGCGTTTCTGCCGAAGACCGCACCGACTGCTTGCAGCACGTGTGCCGGGTGGATACCGGGACCCTTCCAACTGGCAATCGGCGCCAGCAGTTCGTCCCACCAGGCTTGTGCCGCTTGCCGGTAGCGCGCGAGGTCGACGCCGTCGCGCGGACGCGCCTTCATTGTTCGAAGCAGGCGTACAAGCCCCTCGATGGTGTTTTTGGCGTCGGCGACGATGCCGAGCGCCAACGGTCGAGTAACACCCATGTTGCGTGCGTCGATGTCGATTTGGATGAGCCGCTGATGCGCCGGGTCGCCCCAGTACTTGTCGAACGGAAGGTCGAGGTTGCCGAGCCGCGATGCGGCGACGAGAACGACATCGGCCTCCTGCTTCACCACATCCGCACCGCGCCCAAACCCGAAGATGTAGTTCGGATGATCGAGCGGGACCGCGGAGCGCCCCGCCATCGTGGTCATCACCGGGCAGTTGAGCAACGTGACGAGTTCCAGCAGCGCGGCGTTGGCTTCCGCGCGGTCGACACCGGCGCCAGCGAGCACTAGCGGTCGCTGCGCGTTGGCGAGCAAGTCGGCAGCTTGTCGCAGCTGAGCGTCGGACGGTTGCGGCCGCGGCGCGCGGTAGGAATCCGGCGGCAAGACTGGTGCGCTCTCTTCCTCACCCGTCGCGTACAACACGGGCGCCGGCAACTCGATGTGAACCGGGCCGGGCCGCCCCGTCCACATTTCGCGGAAGGCTATGCGCACCACTTCGGGGATCCGCTCCCACGACAAAATGGGCCCGCCCCACTTGACGCATGGCTTGAAGACATCGAGTTGATCTTGTCCCTGGAAGGTCGACGGCGGCGACGGATATACGAGGCCGAGCCGGTGCTGCGAGGTGATCGCCACCACGGGCACGCCCTCGTGGCGTGCCGTGATCACACCGGGCAGGAGATTGGCGGAGCCGGGACCGGGGTTGCCGAGAACCGCGGCGACCTGTCCCGTCGTTTTGTAGAGCCCCTCCGCCATGTGCACCCCGGCCGCTTCGTGCCGCACGGGAAACAAGCGGATCTTGTGCGCGGCGAGTTGGGCGAGTAGCGGATCAATCTCGGGTGACGGAAGTCCAAACACGAACTTCACCCCTTCGTTGGCGAGGCAACGCGCGAGCAGTTCACCACCAGTGATTGCGCTCATGGAATCCTCCTGTCGGGCACTTGAAGAGCGGTGCGCTCCAGACCCGGCATATAGCGCTACCGCTGGGCTCGTACCGCTGTCAATCGCTGCGCAGCTAATGTAGGAACCTAAGCGGGTCCGCGCACCATCCAGAGCAATCGAGGACAGGGCAATCGAGGAACCAGCCGTGAGACACTCATTTCCTTCGTTCGTCAGCGTCGCCTTCGTGGCCGTCTTTGCCTGCGCGACTCACCTGCAACCGGCAGCAGCTCAACCGCATCCCGGGGCGGGTGGCGGGCCGACCGACTCGGGCACCGGCACCACGGGCAAAGTTGTGGAGACCATGAACGCGGGCTCCTACACGTATGTGCAGGTCGATGACGGCGCCAAAAAAATCTGGGCGGCGGCGCCGAAATTCGCGGTCGCCGTCGGCGACACGGTGGTGGTGCCGGACGGGATGGCGATGCGAGACTTCCAGAGCAAGGCGCTGGGAAGAACTTTCGACCTCGTCTATTTCGTCAGCGGGATTCAAGTGGTCGGCGGCCAAGCACTCAAGGAGCCGCTCGCTGCAGCTCACGGCGGAGACAACCACGGCGCGCACGGCAGCGCGGCGCAGGGCGCGGCGCACACGGCGGCTACCGCGGGTACAGTCGATTTGTCCAACATCCCAAAGGCCGCCGGCGGCCAGACCGTGGCCGAGCTGTTTGCCAACAAGGCGGCGCTGGCCGGAACAGACGTGGCGGTCCGCGGTCGAGTCGTCAAGTTCACCCCCCAAGTGATGGGCAAGAACTGGATTCACGTGCAGGACGGTACCGGTAGCAGCGGCGCCAATGATCTCGCCGTTTCCACCAACGCGACCGCCGCCGTGGGCAATACGGTGCTGGTGCGTGGGAAACTCAGCACCGACAGAGACCTCGGCTTCGGCTACCGCTACGACGTCATCATTGAGGATGCGGCCGTCGGGGTGGAATGAGGAGAGCCGGGCTTTTGTTTGCGCTCGCGGTTTCCGCAATAGCGCCGGCTGCCGCCGAGGAGCTAGCGTGTCCGGATACCGATGTCGGGCGCGTGGCGGTGATCGCTGACGGCTTGCGTGTCATCGCACCACAGGTGCAAGGGCTGCGGCCCGACGACATCCTGGTTCAATTGAACAGCCGCGTGCTGCACAGTTGCAGCGACCTGACACAGGCGATGGCGGAGGCTCGCGACCGTCAACTCGCCTCGCTGTTGTTGATTCGCCGCCAGCAGGGAACGGAGGCGATCGTGCTGCAACGGCCGCTCGTTCCGCCGCCCGCAGCGCCGCCCACGGCACCGATCCTGGTCGACGCGATCGCGGCGACAGCGCCGCCCCAACCTACGCTCACGAGGCCGCCGCCGACGTTCACACCGCCGTCGATGACGCTGACGCCGGCGCCGATCGCTCGGTCCGCCGTCGCGCCCGTGCGCGACACGCTTGCCCAGTTCCGCGAGCTCGGGCGGTCCATGCAGGCCAAGCTCCCGCTACCCTCGGCTCAGCCGTGGGCGCGCGAGGTGGGCGATCTGCGACAGGCGTACGAGCAGCACCAGGCCGAGGTGCCTGCGCTGCGAGTAGTGGAGCCGATCCTCGCTTACTACCAAACGATCGCGGAGATCCTCGTTTATAGGGAGCGGACCTTCCGCGACGCGGGCAACACTCGTTCCCAACCAGATGTTGCTCTGTCCTACAACAACGGCTCACAAGTCAGTGGATGGTTGCAACGTTATCCGTTCTTGCAAGCCAGCGTGATCGCGCCGCCCGACACGTTGCTGGGCTTTGCGGAGAGCAACGGGCGCTGGTCGCCCGATCGTGCCGTCGAGCTGCTCGTCGAGCGCGCGTTGGCAGAAGGGGATGCGCTGGCGCAGCGGCTGGATAGCGCAAGCGAGTCGTGACAGATCGTCTTGATTGCGAACCCAAAGCGAAAATAAGATGGAACCGCCGATAAACGCCGATGTCCGCCGATCGGAGTTTGCTGCGAAAGCGGGAGAGATCGCTAAGACCCCATCGAAATGCATTGGGTGATCAAGCGATGAGTCGCGTTAAATTCCGCATCGGCGTTCATCGGCGTGCATCGGCGGTTTCTCTTCCTTTTTCGGATTGAGAAAGGAGTTGTGAATGAACGATACCGCTCCGAACATTCGCGTTGAGGGACGGCTCGCCGGCCGGGTGGCGATTGTCGTCGGCGCCGGCTCGACGCCCGGCGAGACGATCGGCAACGGGCGCGCGACTGCCGCGCTGTTTGCCCGTGCCGGCGCGTCCGTGCTGCTCGTCGATCGCGAAGCCGCGCGCGCCGAGGAGACACGCGCCATGATCACCGCCGAAGGTAACATAGCCGCATCACACGCGGCCGACGTTACCCGCGAAGACGAGTGCGCCCGCATGGTCGCCGCCTGCCTCGAGCGCTTCGGCCGCATCGACATGCTCCACAACAACGTCGGCGTCGGCAGCCTCGGTGGTCCGGTCGAGTTGCCGCGTGAGCAATGGCAGTGGACCTTCGATACCAACGTGACCAGCATGTTCCTCGCCTGCAAGTGCGTGCTGCCCCACATGGAGCAGCAAGGCCGGGGCGTCGTCATCAACATCTCGTCGCTGGCGGCGATTCGCCATACACCGTACCCGATGCTCGCCTATCATGCGTCCAAAGCGGCAGTGAACGCCTTCACCGAAGCCGTGGCGCTGCAGTATGCCGGTCGTGGCGTTCGCGTGAACTGCATCATGCCCGGGCTCATCGACACGCCGATGGCGATGCGCGGGTTGTCCACCGGGCTCGGCGTCTCGACCGAGGAGCTGCGGCAGCGCCGCAACGCGAGCGTACCGATGGGACACATGGGCTCGGCGTGGGATGTCGCTCACGCCGCGCTGTTCCTCGCTTCCGACGAAGCGCGTTACATCACCGGCGTGTGTCTGCCCGTTGATGGCGGCCTGGCGCTGCGTTGAGTCCCGCGCGCGGCTGCTTCGCGCTTGTCTTACTCGCGCCCCGCGTCGCTTTTGGTGCGAGTGTGGAGACGTAGGCGACCGCCTTCTTGGCCCAACCCCGCAGCGCTTTCGGATCGGCGAGCAGTGGCGGCGGCACCACGACGTACTCGCGCATCACTCTGCCCGGCATTGGCTCGAAGCCCCGCGCATGGAAGCGCTCGATGAACTGACTGCGATCGGCGTCCGCGAGACGCAAGACCATGCCGACCTCGTGGAGCCCGACGCATAGATAGCCGTTGGCGAAGATGCAGGCGTAGCCGAACATTTTGTGCGGCACCGCGCCGGTGAGGTTGGTGGTGACGCTGGCGAACGCATCGGCCGCTGCCTTCGGTGCTGGCTTCCACTTTTTGTTCATGCCGCTGGTGGTTCGCGGTCGCGCGGACATGGCAGCGCCTTTCTGTGCATCGGCCACGCAACACACCGGCGCAGGCCGGCGCGGCGTCGTTGAGACTACGCCTTGGCGATCACCCGGTCGGCGTAGTCGCGCAGGAGATCGAGCTTCTGCGCGAGGGTCTGCGAATCGACCGCTTCAGTGTAAGGATTGCGGAAGCCCACGATCACGTCGGTGACGCCAAGATCTTCCAGGCGGCGGATGCCGTCGACGGTGTAGGCGTCGAGCGAGATGGCGTGGATATCGAACCGCTCGCGCTCGCGGCCGTATTGCTTGCGCAGCTGGTTCAGTCGCCGGATCAATTGCGCGAGATCGTCGCTGCCCGCGTGCATCCAGCCATCGGCGACGCGGGCCGCGCGCCGCAACGCCGGCTCGGCGTGTCCGCCAATGAGAATCGGGATCGGCGTAGTCGGCACCGGGCAGATCTTGATGCTGGGGAAGTCGTAGTGCCGTCCGTGGAATTCAAAGAAACCGCCCGCCGTCAGTCCGCGGATGATGGCGATCATCTCGTCCATGCGTTGGCCGCGCGAGTGCCAGTCTTGCCCGCACACCTGGAAGTCTTCGGGCCACGGACTGGTGCCGACGCCGAAGCCGAAGCGATTGTTGCTCAGCACCGCGACCGAGCTCACCGACTTGGCCACCAGCACCGGTTGACGAATCGGCAGCTTGACCACGAAGGTCGTGAAGCGCAGGCGCGTGGTGACCGCGGCCAATGCGGGAATCAGTGAGAACGGCTCGATGAACGGCTTGTCCTCCAAGAAGCGTCGATCGCCGTCGGGCGTGTAAGGATACTTGCTGTCCGACACTTCCGGATAACAGATGCTGTCAGGGACGATGAATCCGCTCCACCCCGATTCCTCCGCGGCTCTCGCCAGCGGCAGATAGTGGCTCGGATCACACATCGACTCGGCGTATGAGAAGCGCATCGTGGCACCCGCAATGCCGCGACCCTACCGCGTGGTGTGTCGGCTCGCAACGAGGGTTCCCGGCAACCCTACTCAAAGCCGTTGACGGGTGAGACCACCGGTGTACTCTCGGGCAGAACTCGATTCCCGGTGACAACTTGATGCATCCAGTCTTCGCCTCGTTTGCAAGCAAAGGTTCCGGCACCGTGCGGTGGGTGACGGCGGGGCAAGTCGCGCTCAACGTAGTGCTGCTGCTCGCCGGCGTGTGGCTGGCCTGGTCGGGGGTGCGGCTCGCGTTCGTTTTGTTGGTGTTGGTCCCGCTCGCGTTCGTTCCTTTTTCCTACGCACGCCTGCGCTTGCATCGCCTGCTCGAGCAGCATCTCGCGCGACCGTTGGTTTGGCTGGTGACGGCAACCGGCCTGCTGTTCGATGCGATCATGGCCGCGCAGCTGCTGAGCGCGCGGCAGATGCGGCCACCGGCGATCCTGTACGCGTCCGGGGTCACGTGGATCGGTGCGGTCTGGTTCAGCGCCCACGCGCTGCTGCTGCT
>JBGOUW010000607.1:0-2891 GCA_041477755.1 Binatia bacterium | reverse complement strand
GACCCGTCCAAGATCGACGATGCCCTTGCGGCTGCACGCAAGCTGTTCGAATAAGGAGCGAGTCCTACGTTGGAGACCTCCGCCGCCCCCGCCCCGCTCGAACTCCGCTTCCCCGACGCGAAGCTGCTGCACGCGCTGCTCGGCAACAACGACGAACATCTCAAGACGATTGAACGTGCCCTCGGCGTGCGCGTCGGTAGCGGCGACCACTCGTTGTTCGTCAGCGGCGACGAAGTCGAGCGCGAGCTCGCCGGGCGCGTGCTCAAGCAGCTCTACGGCTTGCTGGAAAGCGGCTACCCCGTCTACCCGAGCGACATCGACTACGCCATCCGCATTCTCAGCCGCGACCGCGGCGCGAACTTGAAGGACATCTTTCTCGACACCATCTACATCTCCGCGCACAAGCGCGTGATCACCCCGAAAAGTATCGCGCAGAAGGCCTACCTCGAAGCGATCCGCAACTACGATATCGTCTTCGGCATCGGTCCCGCCGGTACCGGCAAGACCTATCTGGCGATGGCGATGGCGGTCGCCGGCCTGATGAAGAACAACTTTGCGCGCATGGTGCTGACCCGGCCGGCGGTCGAAGCCGGCGAGAAGCTCGGCTTCCTGCCCGGCGATCTTGCCGAGAAGGTGAACCCTTACCTGCGGCCGCTCTACGACGCGTTGCACGACATGGTCGACTTCGACCGCGCGCAGAAGATGCTCGAGCGTGGGGCCATCGAAGTCGCCCCGCTCGCGTTCATGCGTGGGCGCACGCTCAACGACTCGTTCGTCATTCTCGACGAGGCGCAAAACACGACGTCGGAACAGATGAAGATGTTCCTTACCCGCCTCGGCTACGGCTCGAAGGCGGTGATCACCGGCGACGTGACCCAGATCGATCTGCCCGCCGGCAAGGCATCGGGACTGAAGGAGGCGCAAGTCATCCTCGCCGGCATCGAGGGCATCCGCTTCTGTGGCTTCACCGAACGCGACGTCGTGCGCCATCGCCTGGTGCAAGACATCATTGGCGCCTACGATCGCCATGAGACCGCGCGCGATCGACAACGCAACCAGAACGGGAGCTGATTCAGGGATCGGTATGCGCCAATCCGACCATTGACATCTGACCATGATCGGATAACAGAAGACCATGAGTCACAGCGTTGCGGTATCGGAATTCAAGACCCACTGTCTTCGCCTGGTCGAGAAGGTCGCGCGCGAACGACGCGAACTGATCGTCACCAAGCGCGGCAAGCCCATTGCGCGTGTCGTTCCGATGGGCGAGGTGAGCGCAAACGAGGTGCTTACCCGGCTGCGCGGGACGCTTATTGGCGGTGACCGAGTGGAGGACTTCGATACGCGCACGGTGTGGGGAGCGATGCGCCGTTGAGCGCGTTACTGCTCGACACGCATGTGTGGGTGTGGTGGATCAGCCGCCCCGGACGACTCTCACGCCGCCAGCGCACCACCATCGATCGAACGCTCAACGCTCCGACGCTTCTCTCTTGTTGTCGATCATCTCGTGCTGGGAGGTGGCCCTGCTCTGTCAGCACGGACGCCTTCGCTTCACCATCCCGGCGGACGCATGGCTGGAACAAGCGGCTGGCGCTCCAGGCATTCAGGTCATCCCGCTGTCATTGCCGATTATTGCGACGGCCGCCCGGTTGACTGCACTGCGCGACCCAGCTGACATGCTGATCGTCGCGACGGCGCAGCATCACGGTGCGCAATTGGTCACGAGCGACACGCGCATCGATGATGCCGACGTAGTCGCAGTCGTGTCCTAGCCATTCACTACAGCGGGTGGGCTTCGACGCTGATGCCTGTCATTGTGCTCTCTCGCTACCGGGCTCGCGGCGTCCTTGCGAGATTGGTGCAGCGTCGCGCATTGCGGCTGCTGAAGACTCTCGACGAGGCGGACGCCGTGCTGACGATCTCGCTGGTGGATGACGCGGAGATGCAACGACTCAATCGCGAGTACCGTGGCAAGGATCGGCCGACGGACGTGCTCGCGTTCGCGATGCGCGAGGGGCGACGCGTGGCCGGCGACGAGGCGCAACTTGGCGATGTGGTGATTTCGCTCGCCACCGCTGCGCGCCAAGCGACTGATCGCCGTATCGCGCTCGCGGATGAAGTCACGACGTTGCTGGTTCACGGAGTGCTGCATCTGCTCGGCTATGATCACGAACGCTCACCCGTTGAGGCCCGGCGGATGTTTCGCAAACAGCGGGAGCTGCTACAGTCGGTGGGGTCTGCCCCAGCGAGAAAGCGAGGACACTGATGCCTGCCATCATGCCTGCAATGACCAGTATGCTGATCACCACCGCCCTATTCATCGCCGTTGCCGCCACCGCGCGCGCGGCGTCACTGCCCGCCGACGTGCAAAGCGCACTGAAGACGCAGAGCGAGATATACATCGCCACGCGTCGCGCCGACGGCGCGCGGAGCGCCGCCGCACCGGTGTGGTTCTGGTGGGACGCGGACAACCAAATCCTCTACACCAGCACCTCGCCCGCCGCGCACAAGGTCAAGCGCGTCCGCAAAGGCAGCCCCGTGTTCGTCTCGGTGCAAGGCAAAGACGGTCCGTTCTTCGAAGGCACGGCGGAGATCGTCACCGATCCGCAGCTTGTCGAGCACATCGGCAACGGCTACTCAGACAAGTACTGGGTGGCGTGGCTCGGGCTCTTCCGCCCGCGTGCCTCGCGCGTCAGCGCTGGGAAGACGGTGGTGATTAAGATTACGCTGAAGCCGTAGCCACTAAGCTACCAACTCGTCATTCTGAGCCGCAGGCGAAGAATCACTCCGCTGCCGAGCGTTGGTCAAGAAGCGCCCCTCGATACGCTGGCCCTCGATACGAAGCCTTCGGCTTCTACTCGGTCCGGCTACTCGGGGAAGCGGTTACCTTC
>JBGOUW010000214.1:0-8050 GCA_041477755.1 Binatia bacterium | reverse complement strand
GGTACGTCGCTCCACGTCGGCCAGACTGCTTGTCAGGTAGGCGGCGAGCAGCTCGTCGGTGGGGCACGGTTCGCGGCGTGCGTCACTGGGCATCGTGGACTTCCTCGCTCCGCCAGCCTTTTTCCTTCAGCTCTTGGCGCAGCCGCGCGATCTGCGATCCGATGTTGCCGACGGTAGTGTGGAGTACATCGGCGATCTCCTTGTACGGCGTCGTCACTTTACGCCGCTTCGTCTGCACGACCAGCTTCGCCTGCTGCTTGCGGCGGCGCTCGATCTTGCGAACGACTTCACGCTGCTCCTCTTGCAGGCGCGACGCCGCGGGCGCGTTCGGCGCGTTCGCGGCGAGATCGCTGGCGATGCGTTGGCGGCGGCGTTCATAGAGATCGATCCAGGCTTGCACCGCGTCGAGCGAGTCTTCGAGATTTTTCAGTGCGGCCTCGCGCTCGCGCACACGGCCGCGGAGCCCTTCGATCGCGTTCAACACGTCCGGGACGCTGCGGCCGGAGACATCGGCGATGTAGCCGATCTCGCTTGCGCCCAGTTCGGCGTCCTCGACGTAGAGCAGTTTCAGCACCACGGCCTTCGCCGGCTCCACGTCGGCCAGCAGGTGGCTCAACGCGTCGCGGTTCATCGCATCCTCGCTAGCGCTGCTCGCATCACCCGGGGCTGGATCGGCAAGCTCGCCCAAGTCTTCAATCGAGATGGTGTCGATGTGGTGTTGGCCGCGCTTCCATTCCAGCACCAAGTCGTCGAGCACGAAGCCGAGCAGGTAGGCGCGAAACGGAGCGCGCCCTTCGAAAGTGCGGACGCGGCGGAAAATGCGGCCCTGATCAAATGCGAACACATAGAAGTCACCGGCCTCCTCGGGCGGCGTGCGGTAGACGCGCATCGGGTAGCCGTATATCAACTCGCCGTAGGTCTGTTGAAAACACCGCTGCGCTTCCGGTTCTCCCGTCAGGCATTGGCTAATCAGCTCCCGAACTGTCTGCGCCTCGCTGAGCGCGTCCACACCGGCTCCTCATGGCATCCCTGTTGGCCAACTGCCGCCTCTTGATCGCAGGGATGCGGTGACTCGGAACTTTATTGCATCCGTCCGCCCAGCGGTCCAGGGATGCGTCCAGGGATGCGGCAGCGAAGGCAGCGGCAGCAGCAAAACGAAGCGTTGTGACATCTCTGTGGCTGGGGAATCGGTTGCAAGCACCACCGGCAATGGGACAATAGGTTCCTACTGTATGATTGTCCTACGACTATGACCGCGCGGCGGCGATACTGGCGGCGATACTGGATGGTAGGCGGCTGCGTCGTTGCGAGCTTGGCAGCCGCACTGTGGCTGCGCGGGATGGGCGCGCATGCGCCGGTGCGCGACCGGCGGGGCGACGCCGCGCAGGTAGAGAATACGCCTGCCGCCAACCGACCGACCCTGTGGTTGCTCGCCATCGGTGTCAGCCGCTACAAGGAGGCGGACATCGCCTTGCAGTTTGCCGATGCCGACGCACGCGCGATGGCCGCCGCGCTAGAACAGCAAGGTCGCGGGCCGATTTATCGCGAGGCGAAGACGCTAGTGCTCACCAACGAAGAGGTTACGCGCGAAAGCATTCTCGGCGGCATCGAGCGCTTCCTCGGACAAGCCGGGCCGGATGATGTCGCCGCAATCTTTCTCGCCGGCCATGGCGTACAAGACCGGGCCACCGGCACGTATTACTTTCTCCCCTACCCCGCCAACGGTTCCAATTTGCTGACCGACGGCTTGCGCATGTCGGACTTCGACGAGATGATCCGTGTGCTGCGGCGCAACGTACGGCGCGTCGTGGTCATGCTCGACACCTGTCACTCCGGAGCGTTGCGTTTGGCGTCGGCACGCGCGGTGGCCTCGGCAGACGATCTCGCCGTCCAGGTGTCACTCGCCGAAGGGCTGTTTCTGCTCGCCGCCACCAAACCGGGCGAGGACTCGACGGAGACGCCGGAATTGGCGCACGGCGCCTTCACGTACTCACTGTTGCAAGGACTGCGCGGCGATGCCGACGCCGACGGCGATGGCTTGCTATCGGTATCGGAACTCTTCGGCTACGTGGCGAGCCACGTCCCGCGCCTCACCGAAGGGCGCCAGCATCCGTATCACAAGAGCGAGGGCACCGATCTCACGTTTGCCGCCGTCACGCGCAGCGCCGAAGCGGCGGAACCGGCCCCACTACCGACGAGCGCCCGGCCACTCAATGAGCCGGTCGCCACGCTGATCCCGAACGCCATCGCGGTGATGGAGTTCCGCAACTTGCGGCGCGACGCCGAGCACGAATGGATCGGCCAGGCGTTGCGCGCCGCACTCGATACCGAGCTGACCAAGGTGCGCGTGCTGCGCGTACTCTCGCCCGATCTGATCGATCGCAAACGCGCCGAAGGACTGGACGACCTGCGTACCGCGCGACAGCTCGGGATCAGCAAGCTGCTCACCGGCACGTTCGCGGTGATCGGCGATACCATCCGCATCGACGCTAGCATCGTCGACGCCGCCAGCGGCGTCCACCAAGGCTCCGACAGCGTACAGGGTCCGATGGCGGAGTTCTTCGATCTCGAGAAGAAGCTGGTGCTCAACATCTTGCGTCGCTTGACGATCGACGTGTCACCCTCCGAGAAGGAATCGATCGAAGCCGAGACCAACACCACCGTCAACGCGTATCGCTTGCTGTTGCAGGCGGAGGGCATCGCCGATGAGCCGGCGGCGCCGACGCCAAAACACACCATGCCGCGCCCGCGCACCGCGCCACGCGGCGCGAAGCCCGGGCCGCAGAGCCGATCGGATTCCTTCTGGGGCGTCGCCCACGCACAAGAGCCGGCAGACACTGACGCTGAAGTCCGCCGGTTCCTCGAAGCGTATCGTCGCGCACACGAGCAGAAGGATGTGGACGCGCTGGCCAAAATGTACGTGACGTTCTCCGTGCGCCAACGCGACGGTTTGCGTGCATACCTCGACAACGCCGATCAGCTGACTGTGGCGGTGGAGAACCTGACCATCACGCCGACCGACACTGGTGTGACCATATCGTTTACCCGGCGGGATCGCTTCATCGACAAGGCCACCGGCAAACCGGCGCGGCTAGAAGTCCACTTGACCAAGACTCTGGTCCGCGAGGACGGTGCGTGGAAAATCGCGGGCGGGCGCTGAACGCGGCGATCGCTGCGGTGTTGCTCGGCAGTTGGGTGCTCCTCGTGAGCCACCCGGCGCACGGCATCCCGCTCGATCAGCGCCTTCCCGGCCTCTTCGGCGGCAGTCTCAACACCAGCGTCAACCGATTCTCCGCGAACGATGCGCAGCGCGTGTTGCTCGCCGACCGCTTGCAGCCGTTGTCGAGCGCACTCGCCGTGGCGCGATCGCAAGCGCCGATCCCGTCGGCCAGTGGCGCCTTCCGCTTCGCCTGGGATGCGGAGATCGACACGTTCGTGCGCAGCGACCAGAGTCTCGGGTCGGGCGTCGCCGAGCGCGCGCAAACACTGGGGCGCGGCGCCGGCATCGTCAGCATGGCGTACACACACATCGACTTCGACAGCTTCGAAGGCCAACCGCTCAGCAACCTCCAGTCCAACCAGCGCGCGTTCTCCGATGCGTACCTGAACCGACTCAGCCTTTCTCAATCCGAGCGCGCCAAGTTCGCCGACGATCGGCTGCAGACCCGCCTCAACCTAGGTCTCACTCTCGATCAGGTCTTCCTCACCGCGGCTATCGGCCTCGCCGACTCGGTGGACATGAGCATGGCGTTGTCGATCAACCGCATCCACATGCAGGCGACGGCTGCGGCAGAGATCGTCGATCCACCACTCAACGACGGCATGGACAAGGGCAACGGCACCGGGCAATTCGCCACCAACCAACGCGGCGTGATCGTTGGCGGCGGTGCGGGCGTCTGCAGCACGCCCTTTCACTGCGCGCGCGACGGATTCTCCGCGACCGCGTGGGGGACCGGCGATTTGTTTCTTCGCGGCAAGTGGCACTTTGCCGATACACGGTTCGCCGATCTCGCCATCGCCGGGGTGCTCACGTTGCCCACCGGGAATGCCGACGACTTCCTCGGCTTCCACGATCCCACCTTCACCCCGTGGTTGATTGCCTCGAAGCCGTTCGGTCGCCTCTCACCCCACGTCAATCTCGGCTACGCGTTTCGCAGTGAGGAAGACGTCAGCCAAGCGCAATGGATCGCGGGCGCCGACTTGATGGCGTTCACCTGGCTGACGCTCAACAGCGACTTCCTCGGCTTCCACGATACCAATTCCGCCCAGACCAACGACAACGTGATTCAGTCGGCCGTGGGCTTCAAGCTCAACCCCTTCGGTCAATTCGTCCTCGCCGGCACCTTCCAATTCCCGCTCAACAGTGACGGCCTGCGCGCCGACGTGATCTACACCGGCCAGGTGGAGTGGACGTTCTGAGCATTGCGAGCGGCGGTCACTCAGATGCATCTGAGTGACCGCGCTGCTGGCATCCGTACGATCTGCGCCTGGCTTCTTACACGAACAATCACGGGTCGCAGATCAACAGGACCTGGTCGACGTCAGCTTGGTTCCGAACCGGAGAGTTTGCGTCCGACCGCGACAAGGTCGTCAACCGCTCGCGGCCAGCGACGCTCCCGCGCAAGGGGACCTTGATCAAGAACGGGTCGGTGCATCGTCCCGCCGCTTCCTCGGGCACTGGCAACGACTGTCCCAGGCCGGTCGCCGGATCGCGCACAGTTTGCAGCGCCGTTTTCAGCGCCATGTAGTTGGCCGGGCTTGCGGTGGCACCCGGGGACAGGATGCGGACGGGATCACGGACGCCCTGGCCGACGCAACTGGGGAGATGCGGGTCGACGTTGTTAAGACAGGCGACGACCTTGAAGGTGCACGCGTTGGCGTCGCTGTCGAAATCGCAGGCCCGACTAAATCTTTTGCAATGCTGGATGTAGTTGGGGCGGCCACGAGTGTCTAGCGCCGGCGTGTTGCCGGGATTCACGACCGAAAATTCGAGCATGCACGCCCGCCGGTCCGTCGTCGAGAGACCGGCGTGGTTGCCGGGAATCAGTTCGTAGGTACAGGTACTGGAGCAGCCATCACCGTTGGTCGTGTTGCCATCGTCGCACTGCTCGCCTTCCTCAAGCAGGCCGTTGCCGCAAACTCGGAAGTGGACGAAGAAGAAATCGCTGGTCGTGAGGTCGTCGCCGATCATTGGGCGATCGAGCGCCGCCGACGCACTGGCCAGCGTGAACTCCGTGATGGACCCAGCGGCGAACGCGGAACAATCCAGCGGATTTCCTTGGGCCGTCGCCTCACACGGCCGGCTGCCGCACAGCGTATTCGATCCCAGCGTTGCGGCTGAGATGTTGTTCGCCTGCGTGATCGTGGCAGTCGCGGTTCCCGTCGTCGATACGATCAGCGTCGCGACGCCTTGTGATTCAGACGGATCGTCGTCGGTGCACGGGATTCCATCGGGTCCGTTCAAACGATTCCTCAGGTCCGTCGAGCACTCGCCGCCGGGGATGAGACCAACCGCGGTGTTCAGGGTGATGAGCGCCGAACCCGGCGGACCCTGAGTGTGAGTGCTGGTCTGCGGTGGTCCGTTGCACACATCCGGGTGGGGATTGGCGCCGCCCTCCACGCTGCCGCCAGCGGCGGCGCAATCCGCGGCCGTGAACCCGCCCTGTCCAACCACGCCGATGTTGTGCGCTCGCGTCACATCGATGTCGACCTCTGGCAATCCTGCTGGTCCGCAACCGACAACACCGGCGCCGGCGACGCCGGCGCCGAAGGCCGGATGCTCGCGCGCACGCACGCACGCGCAGCCCAGACCTGGAATGCGCGCCGGCGCGAAGCTCACATCCGCGGTTTTGATCGCCACCGGCGTGACGCCGTCAGACCCCGCCTTCCCAATCTGCGCGATCTGTCTGCCGGAGGCGGCAAAGCGAAGTATCCATACGTAAGCTTGGACCGCCATCTGCGAGTTGGGGAGCGAGGCTGAGAGCGGTCGCAGAAGATCGACGGTCGTTTCCGTCGTACAGTTTGCGGCGCAGCCGTCGCCACCGGTGGGTTGACACGCGCCAAGCGGGCCGCAGGTACCATCCACGGTGCACAGCACACCCACACTCCCACTCACGCACGTTCCGCCATCATCGCATTCTTCGCCCACGTCGATCACGCCGTCGCCGCACACCGCGAGGGCGGGTCGCGGCCACGTAGCGCCGGCTAACCACAACCACAGGGTGCCAATGAAGATCCCCATGATGCGTATCGAACTTATGTTTCGCTGGTTTTGCATCATCAGCCTCCTTTGGATTCAGTGGTTCTGACCGAAAACTAGCCAGCTACATAGGTCAATGTCGCGACTAGTGTCAACGAAAGACTGCAAGACTAGTAGCGGCGGCGAAAGACCTGACAGACGCGGGGCTCTCTCACATTTTGCAGGCGACCATGCTGCATTGTTAACCTCCGTGACTCTAGTCCCCACAGTCACCGACAAAGGGAGCGGTCAAGGGACCTGGGGTATTCGTCGGCGTTGGCTCCGACGCGCCCGAATCGCCCGACCGGCCGCGCCCGCCTCGATCTTGTGCGTGCGGTAGTCGTGCGTTCGTGCTACTCGGGTCGCCGTTTATGAATCGTCTCTCTCTCGCTCTGGGGTTCGTAGGGATACTGTCGGTGCGCGCTGCGAGCGCCGCCTGTCTCGGTGACTGCGATCACAGCGGCACGGTGACCGTGGAGGAACTGGTGTTGGGCGTCAACATCGCGCTCGGCACGGTGTCGCTCGCTGAGTGTCCAAGCTTCGATCGGGACATCGACAACGCGGTCAGCGTCGACGAGCTCATCACCGCCGTGAATACTGCCTTGTCACAATGCCCGGCCGAACCGACGGCGACCGTGACACCCACGCCAACGGCCACGCCCACGGCGACGCCGTCGGCAACGCCCACGGCCACACCCACGGCGACGCCGTCGGCGACTCTGACGCCGATAAACTCGCCGCCGGTGGTCACAGCGCTCGACGTCTATCGTACGTATCCAGCTTACGACGTTCGCCTGCCGATACGCGCGCGCGACCCCGAGGGCACGCCACTGCACTACACCACGAGTGACTTGCCCGACGGCGCGCAACTCGACGAACTCACCGGCGTGTTGACGTGGACGCCGCGCGCGGACCAGCTCGGGCCGTTTTACCTGGGCATCGACGTTACTGACGAGGGCGCGCCGCCGAAGTCAGCACACAGCTCGGTGACCTTCCAAGTCTATCCGCTCGATCAGTGTACGATCCCGCTGTGCGATCCGGAGATCGGCTGCGATCACGACCTGGCTCCCTTGACGACGACGTGCTGCGGCGCCGAGCCGCCCCCCCGCGTGGCGGAAGCGGACGCCGGGTGCCCGCAGGGGGCGCTACTCTCGATCGGCCGCAACCGCACCGGCTTCGGCCGACTCCGGAACTGCGACAAGCTGCGCGTCGCCGGGGCGACGCAGAACGGGGGCGACGTCCGCTTCAACCTCGAAGCCCGCTGTGTCGACTTCGGCCCGGTGGTCAATGTCGCAACGCGATTGGAAACCGCCGCGGACGTCTTTATTCCTGATCTCGAATCGTCGGTGTTCCTCGATCCCGACCCCGACGCCAACGGCTACCCGCGAGGACGCGTGTCGTATCCGATCGGCGCACTCGGCGCGCCCGATGGCACAGAGGGGAATCTCATCGTAACCCTGACCGACGTGAACGGCGTCAGCGTCAGTCAGCGGCTGCGGCTGATTCTCACGCCGGACAATAAGCTACCGGACCTGCCGGATTGACCCTTGCCGGGGCGCTTACTGCTGTGCGCTCAGAAAATTCGTGACGCGACGCACACGCTGATTCGACGTGTCGGAAATCCACAACGCGCCGTCGGCGTCGAACGTCAGCGCGGAGGGCCGATTGAGCCGCGCGTTGTGCGCATCGCCGAGATCACCCGCGAAACCACCGATGCCAATGCCGACCACAGTGGTCACCACCCCGTTGTGGTCGATGCGTCGGATCACGTTGTTGCCGGTGTCGGCAATGTACAGGTCGCCGTTGGGAGCG
>JBGOUW010000627.1:0-2761 GCA_041477755.1 Binatia bacterium | reverse complement strand
GCGATGCCCCCGCCGCGCTGGCGCGCATCGGCTTGGCGATGGACAACCTCGCCGCGCTCGCCGATCGGCTCGACCCCGCCGAGGCCATGCTGATGCGAGCGGTCGCGCAACGCTTCCGCGCTGCGCTCGCACAGGGCGATGCGAGCACGGCCAAACATGCCGCGGCCGACATGTTCGCGCAGTCGGGCGCCCGTGAATACAAGAAGCCGTAGCAGCCCGTTGCGAAGGCCGTTCATCCTTCGAGACGCTCCTGCGGAGTTCCTCAGCACGAGCGGCCTCGGCCCTGTCGCTCAAGCAAGTTCCGTTCACCCTGAGGAGCCGCGAAGCGGCGTCTCGAAGCCTGTGCTGAGCCCCGTCGGAGGGGGCGTCCCTCGTTTCTCAACGGGCTGGTAGAGTAGCGGTCCCAGCTGAAGATGGCCGTTTGAGCGCGCGGCGCGCATCGGCTATGGGGCGCCGGTGTTTTCGCGATGGCTCCGGATCATTCGCATCACCACGGGCATTACCATCGCGTTGCTCGTCCACTGCTCGCACGCGGAGGACTTCTACGGCTTCGGCCCCGCGCCGATGCGCAACTACCAGCCCATCCAACTCATCTTCTTGAATCTGCCGGTCGAGCGCGCGCGCACTCTGGCGGCGGGGACCTTCGAAGCGCACCTGGAAACGGTCGAGAGCAACACCATCGCCACGGTCTCCAATCCGCAGGTGCAGGGTCAACTCAAACTCGAAACCAACCGCACCGTCATCGGTGCGAAATTCGGCGTGTGGCCGGGGCTCGACGTGGGGGTCGACGTTCCGTTCCTCTCGCACTTCGGCGGCATGCTCGATCCGGTCATCGACCCCATCGAACATGCGCTCGGCACGTTCAATCCCGAGCGCGATCTGTATCCCGACAATTCGTTCGGGGCGTTCCTCGTTCGCCAAGGCAATACCACCGTCTTCCAAGGCAAACGGCAGGTGTTTGAACTTGGCGACATCTGGTTCAGCGCCAAACAAGAAGTATGGAGTCGAGCGCACTGGCCGCTGGTCTCGCTGCGCGCCGCCATCAAGGCGCCCACCGGTCGCGCCAGCGCTGTCTTCGGCAGTGGCCATCCGGACTTCGGGCTCGGCTTCGCCGCCGAGCATCAGCCGCTACCGTGGCTCATCCTGTACGCCGACCTGGCGGGAATTTTTCCCGTCGGTCCGATCACCCCGGCGCGGCTCACACTCCATCCGGCGCTCAACCAAGCGGTCGCCGCCGAAGCGCAAGTGTTATGGCCGTGGTTTTCTCTGCTGTTGCAGCAGGAACTGTACACCAGCCCGCTGCACGGGAACGGCACGCGCATTCTCGACGGCACGGTGGTCGAGCTGACGTGGGGCGCCAACGCGCGGGTCGGCCCAACGACATTTCAGCTCGCCATGGTCGACAACATCAGCCCGGTGGCCACCGCGGCGGACTTTTCTGTTCTGCTCCGCGTAGGATATGAGCTATGAGGTATAGGCGATGCCATTCGCGAGGAGGCCACGTAGACGCCAGGCCCTTTGAGCATGAAGGTCACGGTCGTCATCGCCGATGATCATGCGATCGTGCGGCAGGGTATTGCTTCGCTGCTGAGCACGAATCCGGACATTCAGATCCTCGCCGAGGCGCGCGACGGCAAAGAGGCGCTACGCCTGGTGCAGCGGCTGCGGCCGAAGGTCGCGTTGCTCGACATCTCGATGCCGAGCATGAACGGCCTCACCGCGGCGATGCGCATCCCCAAGCTGTCGCCGCACACCGCGGTGGTCATGCTCAGCATGTTTGCCGACCGCGAGTTGGTGCTGCAGGCCTTGGAGGCCGGCGCCCGCGGCTATCTCACCAAGCAATCGATCGGCAGCGACGTCGCCCAGGCCATCCTCGCCGTGGCCCGCGGCGACACCTACCTCAGTCCGGACGTGGCCTCGCTCGTGGTGAGCGACTACTTGAGCGCAGTCCGCACCCGACCCGATCGCCCTCCCGAGCTGACCCTGCGCGAACGCGAAGTGTTGCAACTCATCGCCGAGGGTCGCACCAACAAAGAGATTGCCCAACTCCTCGAGACCAGCATCAAGACCGTCGACACCCACCGCACCCACATCATGAAGCGCCTCAACATCCACGACCTCGCCGGCTTGGTGAAGTACGCGGTGCGCAACGGGCTGATCCAGCCGTAACGACCTCGTTGATCGAATCCCATCACGGAGAACGTTGGTCAGTCTGGTCTCAAGAACTGACCCCGAAGACTCCTGCTCAAGTTACTGGAGAAGCCGGCGGCCATCGCGCGCGAGACCGAGGCGCGCACCTACGAACCGTGTCTCGCAAATCTCAGCAACGTCGAACCTCGCGAGTCGTTCGAGCAAATGGCCTGTCACCCTTTCCCAGTGGGCGAGGGAATTCCACTGCGGCGAGCTTCGCGCTCGTGTGCCGCGGACATTTTCGAGACAGGCCTTCCGGCTCAGTGATCAGCACGCCGCGATCGGTGCCCGCCCGTCTGGCCCCGCGACCGAGAGGGCCGATGAACGCGCGAATGAACCGCCCGTGTCGTTCCGCTCGTTGCCGGCTTCTTACCGTTTCCCAAGGCCTTCGCTCCGCTCTCGGCACGGCTTGCGAGTTCAGGCTCCGCAACCGCGCCACGGTCTGCGTTGCTGGCTGTTGACGGAAGACACAGATCTGCGATCCCAAACTTCGCGAGCACCTCCTGAACAAACTCTCGTTGTTCGGGAGGTAGCGCATCAAGGAGTGCAAGATTACCCTCCTCCAACACCT